>JAEZEN010000317.1 GCA_023433185.1 Pseudomonadota bacterium
GGAGATGATCCCGCGGCGCTCGTCCTCGAGGCCATCGGTATCACGGAGCACCGTCGGCAGGAGGCGATCGGCGGCGCGGCGGATCTGCTGCGAGGTCCGATAGCAGACCTTGAGCGTGGACGAGCGACCGCGGACGTCGACCCCGAGGCTCGCCCACGAGAAGGGATGCTGGAAGATGCGCTGACCGACGTCCCCCGACAGGAACAATCCGTCGGGCTTAGCCGGGGCAAGGGCCGCGAAGAACCGCAGCTCGGCCGGTGCGAGGTCCTGCGCCTCGTCGATGACGACATTGTCGAACGGCTTGGTCGCGCGCTTGCCCAGTGTGTGGGCGAGGCTTGTGAACACATCCGCCCAGGTCGTGTAGCGCTCGGCCGCGAGCGTCTCGCGCACCGCCTGGAACACCGGCCACAGCCGGGCGCGCTGGTTGGGGCCGAGACGGCTCTTCCGGCCCATGCGCTGCACGGTCGAATAGGCATCAAGCGATGTGAGCCCCCAGGCGTCGATGACGTTGGTCCACTCGGAGAGGAGGAATCGCTCCGAGAAGCCCTTGAGGTTGGCGGCGGCCGCCGCGGCGCGCAGCCGGTCACGCAACACCGCCTCGGACGCGATGCGCGGGCGTGCGCCGTGCTCAAGTTGGACCATCTGCTCGGCGATGCTCTGGAACGACGCCGTGGTGATCCGCGGCACGACGCCGCCGGTCTCCGGCGCGAGAACCGCGAGCTTCTTCGCCAGCGCATCGGCAAGGGGCTGCGAGAACGTCGCCAAAAGGATGCGGGCGTCGGGGTTGTCGCGGGCGAGCCGGACGGCGCGGTGGATCGCCACGATCGTCTTGCCCGTACCGGCCGAGCCGGCGACGCGCGCCGGCCCCGAGAACGCGCGCTCGACCAGCGCCCGCTGCGAGGGATGGAGGAAGACGCCCCACTTCTCCCATGGATAGGACAGCGCCTGCTCGAGTTCCTCCTGGTCGGCGATGAGCCTGATCCGCCGAAGCGCATCGGGATGGGCGAACGGATCGGCGATGGCAAGCACCGGCGCTGGCACCGCGAGCCGGCCGGTCGTGGCATATTCGAGGAGCGCCTCGGTCGCCTCCGCCGGCAGGTGGGCGGTCAGCGCGAAGAACCCGTCCTCGGTGGCCGCCCGCACGTCGGCCAGCCAGTCGGTCGGCACGCCGACGGATAGCAGCGCATCGTCGTCCAGACTGGCGAACAGGGCCGGCGGGGTCGCCGCATCCTCACCCTCGGGAGGTTGGGGCAGGACGAAGTCGAACGTCGCTGGCGGGGCGACTTCCTCGACGCGCTCGCGCACCTCGACGATCTGCACGGCCCCGGTACGCGGGTGCGCCTCGATCCGTCGCCGCTCTGCCCAGGCATAGGCGTCGTCATGATGCCCGACATAGGCCACCAGCACGCTGTCGCCGGTCCTGTGGACGATCAGCCTGACGTCACGGTTGACCCGCGCCGACCAGAAATTGGCGTCCTTGCTCTTGTCGATGCGGTGGAGCTGGAGGCCGTTGCCCGAGGGGCCCATCTGGAGATCGAAGACACTTGCCTTCACCGCCTTCTGGTCCAGCCCGGACAGGCGGTTGAAGGAGGCGGTGAAGGTGTCCGCGATCAGGAAGTTCATGGCTCCTACGAGCCCTCCCGCGCGGCCACCGCAGCGATGTACTGCTCCATCGCGTCAAGCCACAGATCCTCGTGCCGGGGCAGCAGATCGGTGAGCTGCGGCGTTCTTCCGTTCGCTGTGCGCAGCATACATTGGCTTCGGTCTTGCGTATGACCAACCTTGCCGCCGATTGCAGCAGCGAGCGCCGCGTTATAGGCCTCAGCATCCGGAAGTCGATCGGGCGGCCATGAGGCCGGCATGGTCTCCAGGTATCCGTCCTTTCGGATCGTGCCGAGGTTGAGCGCCTTGCCGCCAGCCCCAACGTGCTTGAGATTCAATCCGGCCTGTCGATCCGCATAGACACCGATCCCGTCGGCCTTCTCGAGGAATTGGCGCAAGAGATCGGGGGCTTTGGGATCCACCTGCCCGAGGAGCTCGTAGAACTCGTCCTCGCCGATGCTGATGGCGCGGCGCGGTGCTCCTGCGGTATCGGACGGTAGAGTGGGCACGGGCTCGATGCGCACGGAGTCACTTTCCAGCCGCACGACACCACGCTCGATCAGGACGGTCTTGGCAAGGACCGAGGGCACGACCACGCGGGCGTCGCTTGCCGGTACTTCAAAGACGCCAAGTTCGACCAGTGCGAACGTGAATCGCTGTCCGGCGTGGCTCTGCAGGAGTTCGGCGAGCGGCGCGATGTCGTCCCGGATTCCATCACCGACAACGGCGATCACGGCGCGACCGCGCACCAGATTGCGGGAGAGCGCCTCGACAAACTCCGCCTCGCCGATCGAGGGATCATGCTCCTGAACCAGCTCGAAGATCGACGCCTGCGGCTTCTTCTCGAGCTGTCGTGCCTTCTTGGCCGTGCGTTCAAGCGTCTCGTAGTCCATCCGGAAAACGGCGCCGGCATAGTCCATGGCCTGCGCGATCACCTCGCGTCGCGCCTGCGGATTTCGCCAAAGCTTGGCCTCGATGAGGACGAGGCCACCGCTGCTGGTGACGAAGACGTTGTCCAGCGACCCGCTGCGGCCGGCGCCGAACATGAGCGGCAGCTCTCGGCAGAGCGGGATCAGATCCCCGAAGCCGGGCTCGATCTGCTCGATGGGGAAGACCGTCGGCTGGCTGTGGAGCAGCGACTGCAGCCAGTTCTCGTCGTACCGGCTTGCCGCCGTCGAACCCAGGTCCACTCGGCGGAGCGGAACGGCCGTGCCGCTCCCGTCGAGCCAGATGGGACGGCCGTCGCGTCGGCGGATTTCTGTCATCGTCGCTGCTCTAACCTGCTTGCTACCACTCGGCAAAGTGCGCTGACACCTCAATCGAGACATCTTCCGGCACAAGTCTGGGATTAGTTCAGCCCGACCGGGTTCTCCGTTCTCGCCCAAACACGACCGAACGGGATATCCGATCCGGTGAGACGACAGAGGCACTCGACGAAGATCGTCTGCCGACGACGCGAACTTTGTAGCCATCCGATCGGGCCGCCGGCTCGCGTCACCTGCGAGACCAATTCGTTGGTCGGTGTAGGGAACGTCTCAGTCAGCTTGTGGTCCGCGTAGGCCTTCGCGCACATAGAGATGAAACTTCGCTCGGAGCGACGCTGTCGTTCGGCGTCAGACAGTTCCGCCTTGTTTATCTCGGCGTTGGTCGGCGTTCGACGGCGCGTCGTGCGGTGCGGTCTCGCCTTCGCCGCGGGATCGTAAGACCCCGCAAAGACCGTGCCGCCTTCGACCAGGGTGACTACCGTGCCGCCCCCTGAAAAGTCACCTCTTCCCATCCCACTCCTCCCTCCTCCTACACCCTGAAAACCTTCATCACCTCGTCGCCGAAGTGGTTGATGACCTTGACCGCGATGCGGCCGCCCTCGGGGCGCGGGAACGGGCGCGAGGTGTCGGCGTAAAGCGTCGCCCAGGCGTCCTCGTCGATGTCGGCCTTGAGCGCCGTCTTGAGGCTCTTGTAGGGGTCGTTCGCGCCGAGGAAGTAGGCGTGGCGGACGAAGAAGCTCTCCTCGTCGTAGTCGGTGTCGATGAACCAGGCGGCGACACCCGCCGTGTCGCTGGAGCGGATGTCGCCGGTATTCGGGTCGAACACGTCGACGCCGTTCACCTTGACGCTGATCTCGGGGCCTCCGTCGTCGACGATCTCGACGTCGGGCTCGCCGAAGACGACGAACATGTTGCCGCGCCCGGTGTTCTTCAGCTCCTCCGACATGTGCATGTCCGGATTGATGCGCGCCTTGGCAAGTCGAACGGGCTGAACTTGGCTGCACCCGCAGCCGTCTTCGGCAGGGGCTTGCCGATGTGCTTCCAGAGGTTTCGGTAGACCACGGTTTCGGACGGCGCGAGGTTGTCGCTGACCGGCACCCGCGGCAGCTTCACGATGCCGCTCTCGATCGCGTCCATCAGGCTGAAGTCGGAGACGACCCAAGGGAAGAGCGTGCCCTCCACGTAGCCCGAGCCACGAAGGAAGAAGGGGGTGGCCGAGAGGTCGTAGACCGCGCGCACGCCCTTCGACAGCCGACGATCGAGGGCCTCGATGCCGCTGATCCACAGCCGCGCGGCCTCCTCGTTCTCGGCGAGCTCCTTCCGGTCGTCGACGGTCAGCTTGCCCTCGTGGTCGCCGCCGAGCTTGTGGCGGTAGCAGTGGTGCGCCTCGTCGTTGATGACGTTGACGCGATCGTAGCGGAGCAGCTTGCCGCAGGCGCGCTCCAGCATCTCCGCATCCGTCTCGGTCGTCCTCAGCGGCTCGGGATCGTTCCCCTGCAGGAAGCTCCGGCCCACCTTCGAGAGCGCCAGTCTCGCGGTGCTGGAAGGCGTGGTAGTTGGTGATGACGATCTCGGCGCGCCGGATCTCGGGCAGCATCTCCGGCGGCACGAGTTCGCGCGTCTCGTAGTAGTTGTCGGCCTCGCTCGGCAGCAGCACGCGAAGCCGGTCCTTGATCGTGATGCCCGGGGTCACGATGAGGAAGGCGCGGGAGAAATCCTTCGAGTCCTTCCGCGCGGCATTCACCGCCTGCCAGGCGATCAGCATCGCCATCACGGTCGTCTTGCCGCTGCCCGTCGCCATCTTGAGGGCCAACCGGAACAGCTCCGGATTGGCCTCCTCATTGGCTTTGGCGATCTGGTCGAGGAGGCCCTTCGTCGCCGCCCGCTTGGGCGCGACCTCGGTCAGCCAGATGATCGTCTCGACGGCCTCGACCTGGCAGAAGAACGGGCGCGGGCCGGCCCATTCCTCCGCCGGCCGGCGCCAATGTTCGAGCAGCCGCTGCGAGACCCCGGTCACGCCCCAGTCGG
>JAEZEN010000099.1 GCA_023433185.1 Pseudomonadota bacterium
GGTCCGGGGCGGCGGCTCGGCGGCGGCCGGGGCCACCGGCTCGACGCTGATCGTCGCGGTCTCCGTCCGGTCCGTCGCGCCGTCGCCGTTCTTGCCCTTCCCGAAGACACGGCCGAGCAGCGGCTTGCGCGCGGCTTCGTTCGTCACGGCGGCCTGCTCGGCGGCGAGCTGGTCGGCGACCTTCTGCTGCGTCGCGGCGAGCTGGCTGGCGCTCTTGTCGAGCTTGCCGCTGAGGGCGGCGATCCTGGCGCTGTCGGAGGCCTGCTTGGCTGCGACCCCGGTCGCGATCCAGTCGGGCACGACATAGGCCGGGCAGGCGCCGGTCGGGCTGAAGCTCTTGCCCCCGGCATCGGCGTTGAAGACGTAGCGCTTGTCGCAGACCTCGACCGCCGGCGCCTGGCGCGTCACCTCGAAGTGGTCGTAGCCCTCCTTGAGGTTCATCCAGAAGTCCATGTTCGGATCGCCGCGATGGCGGGCGAGGTTCTCCGGCGTCATGCGGAAGGGATAGGCCTGGATCTGGAACTGGCGCTGGCCGCCCTTGAAGGCGTCACGGGCGAGGGCGAAGATCTCGCCGGCGTCCTCGTCGGTCATCGAGTAGCAGCCCGACGACGAGCAGGCCCCATGGACCATGATGTGGGTGCCGGTGCGGCCATGGGCGCGGTCGAAGGTGTTGGGGTAGCCGATGTTGAACGACAGGTAGTAGCTCGAATTGGGATTCATCTGCGCCGGCGTGACGGTGTAGAAGCCCTCCGGCGCTTGGCGGTCGCCTTCCTTCAGCTTCGGGCCGAGCACGCCCGACCACTTGCAGATGTCGTAGGTCTTGAGCAGCGCGTACTTGCCGCTCGGCTGCTGCTTCCAGATCTCGAGCTTGGATTCTTCCTTGAAGATGCGGACGAGGATGGGCGAGGTCTCGTTCATCCCCATCGACTTCATCTCGTAGACGAGCTTCTGCGAGACCGGCCGGATATCCTTGGGCACGCCCGATTCGCTGGTGCAGGCCGCAAGCGCCAAGCCGGCGGCACCGAGGAGAACCGCACGGCGAATGGCGGCGAAGTTGCGGAATTTCATACGCGAAGCCCTCGAGACCCGTTCCGCCCTGCTCCCAGCCCGACAGGATTGGTAACCCGGCAACCTTGCTGGATGGTTACCCCGGATGAACCGACCCAGGCCGATTCTGGTCGCCTATGCGGCAAGAGCAAGGCGATCCCTCGTGCAAACGTTTCAGATACTTCTGCCGATGGCGAGGTACTTCTCGCGGCGTTCGCGGCGAACCTCGTCCGGCGATAGGCTGGCATAGGCGGCGAAGGCCGCCTCGATGGCGTCGCCGGTCGCGTCGATCACCGCCTCCCGGTGGCGCTGCGCGCCGCCCACCGGCTCGGGGACGATGGTGTCGATCACGCCGAGGCGGAGCAGGTCCTGCGCGGTGATCTTCATGTTGGTGGCCGCGTCCTGGGCGCGGCTCGAGTCGTGCCACAGGATCGACGCCGAGGCCTCGGGCGAGGCGACCGTGTAGATCGAATGCTCGAGCATCAGCACCCGGCTCGCGGTAGCGATGGCGACGGCGCCGCCTGATCCGCCTTCGCCGATGACGACGGCGACGTTGGGAACGCCGAGCTTCAGGCACATCTCCGTCGAGCGGGCGATCGCCTCGGCCTGGCCGCGTTCCTCCGCCCCGATGCCGGGATAGGCGCCGGCGGTGTCGACGAGCGCGAGCACCGGGAGGCCGAAGCGATCGGCCATCTCCATGATGCGCACGGCCTTCCGGTAACCCTCGGGCCGCGCCATGCCGAAGTTGTGCCGGATGCGGCTCTCGGTGTCGTTGCCCTTCTCCTGGCCGATCACGGCGACCCGCCAGCCGCGGAAGCGCCCGACGCCGGTGACGATCGCGGCGTCCTCGGCGAACTTCCGGTCCCCCGCGAGCGGCGTGAAATCCTCGATCAGGCGCTTGGCGTAGTCGACGAAGTGCGGCCGGTCGGGGTGTCGGGCGACCTGCGTCTTCTGCCAGGGCGTCAGCTTGGCGTAGATGTCGGCCAGCGCCTGGTCGGCCCGCGTCTCGAGCCGGCTGATCTCGTCGCTGACGGCGACGGCGTCGCCCTGGTCGCCGAGGGCCCGGAGTTCCTGGACCTTGCCCTGGAGATCGGCGACCGGCTTTTCGAAATCGAGAAACGTGCGCATCCGCGCTCCAGGTTGTGGCCCGATGCCGACATTTGCTTCCCGTCCGCGTGGCCGCCCGAGCAAATGTCGGAATCAGGAGGACCACGAGCAACTATACGATTCCAGCGGTTCGCGCCCGCGCGGGCATCGGATGTCGAACGCGCTCCACCGGCTCAAGCGAGCAGCTCCGCCGCCCCGGCGGCCAAGCGGCCGGCAAACTGGCCCTGTGCCGGTTTCGTGTCAAGCGACCGGATATCACCCTTCGCGGGCCATCGGATGGTGGGTGGCGACGAGGGTCCTGAGCCGCTCCTCCAGCACGTGGGTATAGATCTGCGTCGTGGAGATGTCGGCGTGCCCGAGGAGCTGCTGCACGACGCGGAGGTCGGCCCCGTTCTGGAGCAGGTGGCTGGCGAAGGCATGCCGGAGCACATGGGGAGAGACCCGGGCCGCCGGAAGCCCGGCGGCGGCGGCGAGGCCCTTGAGGTCGCGGGCGAAGGCTTGGCGGGTGAGATGGCCGCTCTCGCTGAATGCCGGAAACAGCCAGGGGCTGTCGCCGGCCCCCGCGGCCTTCCGCGCCGCGAGATAGGCGACGGTGGCGGCGCGCGCCTTCTCGGAAAGCGGCACGATGCGCTCGTGGCCGCCCTTTCCGCGGAGCGCGAAGAAGCGGGCATCGCCGCGCAGCACGGCCGCCCTGAGGGCGACCAGTTCGGACACCCTGAGCCCGGTCGCGTAGAGCAGCTC
>JAEZEN010000020.1 GCA_023433185.1 Pseudomonadota bacterium
GACGATGGCCCGGCGGATCCGCCGGGCCACGCGCGCTGTCGCCGCTCAGGAGCCGCCGATCTTCACGTCGTTGAAGACGGGGTAGACGAAGGGGGCGACCTTGAAGCCGTCGACCTCGGGACGGACGGCGAAGACCCATTCCCAGCCTGGCGTATAGAGCGGGATATGGACGCCTTCCTCGAGGAGAACCTTGAACACCTCCTGCACCGCCGCCTTCCGCTCCTCCGGATCGGTGAGCACGCGGGTCTTCTCGAGCATCGCGTCGAGTTCGGGCGTGGTGTAGCCGCGATAGGCGCCCGGCGAGTGCCACAGGGCGTAGAGGATGTCCGGGTCGTACCAGGACCAGGTCATCATATCCATGCTGCCCTTGCCGGTCGGCGTCTCGTTCTCCTGGCGGACGCGGGCGTTCATGGTGCCGATATCCATCATCTCGATGTCGGCCTTGATGCCGACCTCGGCGAGCTGGGCCTGGAAGATCTCGGCGAGCTTCTGGCGATTGCCGCCGGTCCAGACCAGCATCGCCGTCTCGAGCGGATTGTCCGGCCCGTAGCCGAGCTCGGCGAGAAGCGCCTTTGCCTTCTCCGGGTCGTAGTTCGGGCGGTACTGGAGGCAGAATTCCTGGTCGTTGCCGAAGACGCCGCGCGACACCGGGCAGGCCTCGGTGATCGAGAGGTCGCCATAGACGAGGTCGATCGCCGCCGCCGGGTCGGTGGCGTGGCCGACCGCGAGCCGGGCGCGCCGGTCGTTGAAGGGCGGGCGGTGCACCGCGAACTCCCAGAACACGTTCTGCCCGGTGTTCTCGGCGACGACGATGTCGAACTCGCCCGTCGCCTTGAGGTCGGCCACGTCGTCGAACGGCGGCTCGGCGATGTCGACCTCGCCGGTCTTGAGCGCGGCGAGGCGCGTCTGCGGCTCCGGCACCACGGTGATGGTGAGGCCGTCCATGTAGGGGGCGCCCTTGTTCTCGGCGAGCTTGCCGAAGTTCACATAGTCGGGGTTCCGCTTGAGGACGATCCTGTCGCCCTTGGTCCACGATTCGAGCTTCCACGGACCGCAGCCGATGGCCGCCGTCGTGCCGAAGCCCGCGTCGTTGGTGTCGCAGATGATCGAGGAGAAGCTGTCGGCGAGGAACGGCACGAGGGCCACGAAAGGCGTTTCCAGCGTCAGCTTCACCGTCAGCGGATCGACCACCTCGACCCCGGTAATCGGCCCCCAGCTCGCCTTGGTGACGCTGGGACTGGCGGCGTCGAAGGCGCGGTCGATGGTGAACTTCACGTCGTTGGCGTCGAGCGGCGAGCCGTCATGGCACGTGACACCTTCCTGGAGGCTGAAGGTGTATTCGGTACCCTCGTCGTTCGCCGTCCAGGACTTCGCGAGGTGCGGCACTGGCGCGCCGCTGGCGTCGGTGGCGAGCAGCGTGTCGTAGATGAGGCTCCAGACCTGGAGCGAAAGCGTGCTCGTCGCCTTGTGCGGGTCGAGCGTGTCGATGTCGCCGTAGCGCGCCCAAACGATGTCGCGGGCTTCGGCCGCGCCCGACAGGCTGATCGCAGCGGCGGCCGCGACCGAGCCCATCAGCAATGCAAGTCGTCTCGTCATCGGTCTCTCCGTATCCCCAGGAACCTCTCTCGCGGACGCGGCAGGCAAGGGAGGCCGTTCCCGGAAACGCAAGTTCCGGGCCGGCATGCCGGCCTTGTCCATGTCAGCGTTCCGCCTGATCTGCCGTCCGCGACATCCGCGACAATCGCGCCGCCTCGGTCAGCCGCACCATCGGCGTCCCACGGCAGGGAGGGTGCTGGCCGCCCAGGTGCGAGTCAACAAAATTTCAGAACTGGAATGTTTATTTTCATTTGAGAAACAAATGTCGGGTGCCGAGCGGCCTGCGGCATCAGAACCGGGCGCTGTTCGGCGGATCCGGCCCGCGGCCACCGCTTGGGGCGGGCCCTACAGGTCGCCGGGGACGAGGTCGCCCCATTCGTCGTGGATGTTCTCGATGAAGTGCATCCGGTCGATCGCCGGCTCGCCCATGCGCAGCGCCAGCGCCGAGCATAGATGGGTGATGAGCGACACCGGCGCCACGACCGACTCGTAGACCGAGACGCCGCGCGTGCGGCAGCGGAGCGTCACCGTGGCGACATCCGGGCCGCCGCGGCTCGCCTGGTCGGTGAGGTAGACGACCTGCGCCCCCACCCCCACCGCGGAGCGCATGATCGAGCGCAGGCTCCGTGTCTTGCGACCGATGCCGAGCGCGAGCATCGCGTCGGTCGACTGGATCGAGGCGAACTCCTCCGGCACGGAGAAGCCCCCGATGGGGATCATGCGGATGTCGGCCTTGATGCGGATGAGCAGGGCCCGGGCGAAGTGGGCGAGCGGGTAGTTGTCGCCGAAACCGACGATCCACAGCTTCTCCGCCCGCAGCATCGAGGTGATCGCCTGGTTGAGCTCGTCCGAACGGAGCGCCTCGATCGAGCGCACGAGGTTCTGGACGTCGTTCGCCAGGTGCTCGGCCAGTTCGCCGCGGCCGCTCTTGCGCGGCGCGCCCCCGAGGGGCAAAGGCGACGCCGTCTCACCGGAATCGACGGTGCGCGCGATCTTCTGCGCGGTCTTGAACGTGGGATAGCCGAGGCGCTGGAAGAACCGCGCCGTGGTCGCCTTCGAGACCCCGGCCAGCGCCGAAAGGTCCGTGGCGGATTTCAGCGCCAGCGTGTCGGGATCCTCGAGCAGCACGTCGGCCAGCTTCCGCTCGCGGCGGGTCAGGTCGTCATAGGCGTCGAGGATCCTCTGGCTGAGTCTTGGTTCCAAGG
>JAEZEN010000250.1 GCA_023433185.1 Pseudomonadota bacterium
GCCTTCCTCCTCCTCCTGGTCGTCCTGCTCGGAATCGGTGGACGCCTCGACCTCCGCCGCTTCCTCTTCCTCGGCCGCCTCCGGCTCGCTCGCCTCGAGGTCGACGACGTCGTCCTCCTCGGCGTAGGGCTCGATCGAATCGGGCTCGACGGGTGCGCGCACCGGCAGCCGCGGCACGGCGGGATCACCGCGCTCGACGGTGAAGTGCGACCCGGTGCTGATCGACTCGTCGGCCAGCACGGCGATCGTGACGCCGAAGCGCTGCTCCAGTTCGGAGAGGTTGGCGCGCTTCTGGTTGAGGATGTAGAGGGCGACCTCGGTCCGCGCCCGGATGGTGAGGTTGTGGGTCGCGCTCTTGAGGAGCTGTTCCTCGAGCGAACGGAGCACGTGCAGCGCCACCGACGATGGGGCCCGGACATGGCCGGTCCCCTGGCAATGCGGACAGACGGTCGTGGTCGATTCGAGCACGCCGGTGCGGATGCGCTGGCGCGACATCTCGAGAAGGCCGAAATGCGAGATGCGGCCGACCTGGATGCGGGCGCGGTCGTTCTTCAGCGCCTCCTTCATCCGCCGTTCGACGGCCCGGTTGTTGCGCTTCTCCTCCATGTCGATGAAGTCGATGACCACCAGGCCGGCGAGATCGCGGAGGCGCAGCTGGCGGGCGACTTCCTCGGCCGCCTCGAGGTTGGTCTGGAGGGCGGTGTCCTCGATATTGTGCTCGCGCGTCGAGCGGCCCGAGTTCACGTCGATCGAGACCAGCGCCTCAGTCTGGTTGATGATCAGATAGCCACCGGAACGGAGCGTCACCTGCGGCGAGAACATCGCGTCGAGCTGGGCTTCGATGCCGGCCCGGGCAAACAGTGGCTGGGCCTCGCGATAGGGCTTCACGTTCTTCGCATGGCTCGGCATGAGCATGCGCATGAAGTCCTTGGCCTCGCGGAAGGCGTCCTCGCCGGCGACCGTGATCTCGTCGATCTCCTTGTTGTAGAGGTCGCGGATCGAGCGCTTGATCAGGCTGCCTTCCTCGTAGACCAGCGTCGGCGCCGTCGAGCGCAGCGTCAGTTCGCGGACGTCCTCCCACAGGCGGAGCAGGTACTCGAAGTCGCGCTTGACCTCGGCCTTGGTGCGGCTCGCGCCCGCGGTGCGCAGGATGATGCCCATCCCCTCCGGCACGTCGAGGTCGGCGACGACCTCCTTCATCTTCTTGCGGTCGGCCGGCGAGGTGATCTTGCGGGAAATGCCGCCGCCCCGCGCCGTGTTCGGCATCAGCACCGAGTAGCGGCCGGCGAGCGAGAGATAGGTGGTGAGGGCGGCACCCTTGTTGCCGCGCTCCTCCTTGACGACCTGGACGAGGAGCACCTGGCGGCGCTTGATCACTTCCTGGATCTTGTACTGCCGCGGACGCTGGCGGCTGCGCCGCTCCGGGACCTCCTCGAGGGCGTCCTCGGCGCCGACCGACTCGACCTGATCGTCGCTGACGACCTCGAGCGCATCGTGGCCGTTGGCATCATCGGTGTCGTCGTGGTCGGATTCGGAGGACTCCGCCTCCGTGGCGACGGCCGAAACGTGCGATTCTGCGGGGTCGGTGTCGTCCGCCCCGCCGATGTCCGGGTGCTGCGATCCGTCATCGGGCATCGCGGCCTCGTCGAAGGCGCGCGGCGCCTCGGCCCCGAACGAATCGCCGTCGGCCGGCTCGCTGACCGCGGGCGAAGCGGCCGCGTCGGCCGCCACGGCGCGTTCGGCGTCCCCGGACGTCTCTTCGCCTTCGCCCGCATCGGTGTCCCGCGGGGCCGGCCCGTTGCCGTCGCCGCCGTGCCTGTCGTCGGCCTCGGCGATCTCGCGGCGCTCGGCCTCGATCAGCGCCTGCCGGTCGGCGACGGGGATCTGGTAGTAGTCGGGGTGGATTTCGGAAAAGGCCAGGAAACCGTGCCGGTTTCCACCGTAGTCGACGAAGGCGGCCTGAAGCGAGGGTTCGACGCGGGTGACCTTGGCTAGATATATGTTGCCGCGGAGCTGCTTGCGGTTCTCGGATTCGAAGTCGAATTCCTGAACGCGGTTGCCGCGGAGCACCACCACCCGGGTTTCCTCCGGGTGGGTGGCATCGATGAGCATCTTGTTGGCCATGACAGGGAATCTCCGTGACCGCCGGCCGGCGACAGGCTGCGTGCAGCAGATGCACGCGCCGCGGCGACTGAGGGGCGGTCGGCTTGTTGATGAGCGATGGCGTCGGGGGCAGGACGGAGGCGCGGACGCGGCCGGGCGGCTCGCGCCGCAACGGACTTCGGCATCTCGCGTCGTCCTGTTTGGTACATATCCCCTTGCCGGTACCTTCCAGTTGCGTCCGGAACGGGGTTCCGGACCAATTCGGTCGCGCGCCGCGGATTGCGGGCGTGCCGCCGGGTTGTCGGATCGCCGCCCAGAGGGGCTGATGCACCGCTTGAGCGGGCGGTCGTCCGTTACATCCCTCCGGCCTCGGGCTTTTCCCCGGCCTGCGACGAGCGGCGAATCGACAGCCGCTCAAAGTGCCGCAGTTCGCTGTTCGGGAGCACCTACGGTCGGAGGATGAATTCCGTGACAGTGTTGTATGTGCGGCGATGACGCATTGCAAGACGCCCGTCTCGTCGGGCTTGGCCGCAAAAATGCCGGGTCGTTGCCCAATGAAGTTTCCATCGGTTAGGTAGGGGCAGGTGCGGCGCAGGCTGATCGCCGTTTTTCTAGGGAGCAGCATCGATCGCCATGCAGGCGCCACGCCATCTCACGGCCGTGTTGGCCATCGTCCTCTGCGCGGTCTTCGCGGGGCCGGCGGCGAGCGTGCGGGCGGGGGAAGCCGGGGATGCCAAGCCGCCGCTGATCTTCGACGCCCGAATCATCGGCGACGATGCGCGAACCCGGTTCGTCGCCGACATGACCAGCGCCATCGAGGTCTCGGTGTTCACGCTGTCGGACCCCTACCGGGTGATCATCGACATCCCCGAGGTGCGCTTCGGGCTCGCCGAGGATGAGGGAATCGCGGGGCGCGGCCTGTTCACGGCATTCCGCTTCGGCCAGATCTCGCCGGGCAAGTCGCGCATCGTCCTCGACCTTTCCGGCCCCGCGACCGTCGACAGCGCTTTCGTCATCCCCCCCGAGGGCAACCAGCCGGCGCGCCTCGTCGTGGACGTGCTCGGCACGACGCGCGAGGCCTTCCTCGCGGAAGAGCGCGCCCATCGCGACACGCGGCAGGCGGACACGGTTGCCGAGCCGGAGGATGTCGCGGCGCCGGTGGCGGCTGATTCGGATCGCTTCACGGTCGTCCTCGACCCCGGCCACGGCGGCATCGACACCGGCGCCCGGGGCGTGAACGGGGCGATCGAGAAGGAGATCACGCTGGAATTCGCGGAGATCCTCAGGGAGCGTCTCGACACGACGGGTCGGTACAACGTTTTCTTAACCAGGACCGACGACCGTTTCGTAGCGCTTGGCGACCGGGTTGAGATCGCCCGCGACCATGGGGCGGATCTGTTCGTGTCGATCCATGCCAATTCCTTCCGTGGCCGCTCGATCCGGGGAACGATCGTCTACACCCTCTCGGACGGCGCCTCCGACGCCATGGCGAGCGAGATCGCGGCCTCGGAGAACCAGGCCGACGTGCTGGCGGGGCTCGACATGGCGGACGCGAATTCAACCGAGGTGCTCGACATCCTCTTCGACCTGACCCAGCGCGAGACGCGGACCTTCGAGATGGTCTTCGCCCAGAACCTGGTGCGCGAACTGCGGGGCGCGACCACCATGTTCAAGGTTCCCCACCAGAAGGCCGGCTTCAAGGTGCTGAAGGCGCACGACTTCCCCTCGGCGATGATCGAACTCGGCTTCGTCTCCAATCCGGAGGACGAGAAACTGTTGCTCTCCGACGAATGGCGGCAGAAGATGGCGGCCGCGGTTGTCGGTGCCGTCGACGAGTATTTCGCCAAGCAGCTGGCGCAGCGGGGTGGTCCATGAGCCTGTGGCACGGAGGACACGAACCCGCGGCGAACGTCGTCGGCGCCGCAGTTTCTCCACAAAGCTTCCCGATTTACGACAAGGCCGGACGCCTTCATGCGCACCGTGCGCGAGGCGTGGCCGTGACGCGGCTGCAAGGGTTCGGAAGCCGTCGGGGACAACGCGGACTATGATACTTAGGATCTTCGGCTACCTTTTCGGGATAGGCGCTGTGTTCTTCCTGCTGATCGCTGGTGCAATCGCTTGGTATGTCTCGGGCCTCGCCGAGGACCTGCCGAATTACGAGGTGCTCGCCAAGTACGAGCCGCCGGTCATGACGCGCATCCATGCCGCGGATGGCCAGCTCGTCGCCGAGTACGCCCACGAGCGGCGACTCTACCTGCCGATCCAGGCGATCCCCGACCGGGTGAAGGCGGCGTTCCTCTCGGCCGAGGACAAGAACTTCTACCACCACTCGGGTCTCGACTATTACAGCATCGCCCGCGCGCTGGTGCAGAACGTCCAGTCCTACGGCAGTGACGCGCGCGCGATCGGCGCCTCGACCATCACCCAGCAGGTCGCCAAGAACTTCCTTCTCACCAACGAGCGGTCGATCGACCGCAAGATCAAGGAAGCCATCCTCGCGCTCCGCATGGAGCAGGCCTACTCCAAGGACAAGATTCTCGAGCTCTACCTCAACGAGATCTTCCTCGGCCTTGGCGCCTATGGCGTCGCCGCCGCCGCCCTCGAGTACTTCGACAAGTCGGTGCACGAACTGACCCTGACGGAGGCGGCCTACCTCGCCGCCCTGCCCAAGGCGCCGAACAACTACAATCCGTTCCGCCATCCGGAGCGCGCCATCGAGCGCCGCAACTGGGTGATCGACCGCATGGTCGAGAACGGCTTCATCACTGCCGAGGAGGGCAGCGTCGCCAAGCAGGCGCCGATCGGCGTCAAGGGCCGCCGGGCGATGCCCCATCTCTTCGCCGCCGACTACTTCGCCGAGGAGGTCCGCCGCCAGCTCGCGCAGATGTTCGGCGAGAAGGCCCTCTACGAGGGAGGACTCTCGGTCCGCACCACCCTCGACCCCAAGATGCAGCTCATGGCGCGGAAGGCGCTCATGGACGGCCTCGTGCGATTCGATCGCCAGCGCGGCTGGCGCGGGCCGGTGAAGCACTTCGAATCGCTCGGCGAGGACTGGGGCGTCACCATCGCGGAAGTCCAGCGGCTGACCGATGTCGTCGAGTGGCAGCTGGCGATCGTTCTCGAGACGGGCGGCGGCCGGGCGCAGATCGGCTTTCATCCGGGCCGCGAGCCGGGCACGAACAATGTCGCGGCGGAGCGCAAGACGGGCGTCATCCCGGCGGACGGCATGAAGTGGGCGAAGCAGGGCTCGCTCAAGGTCGGCGACGTCGTGTATGTCTCGCAGGGCGCCAACGAGGGGGAATACGAACTCCAGCAGGTGCCGGAGATCGAGGGCGGCCTGGTCGCCATGGACCCCCATACCGGGCGCGTGCTCGCCATGGTCGGCGGCTTCTCCTTCTCCGACAGCCAGTTCAACCGCGCGACGCAGGCGTTGCGCCAGCCCGGCTCTTCCTTCAAGCCCTTCGTCTACTCGGCGGCGCTCGACAATGGCTACACGCCGTCGTCGGTGGTGATGGACGCGCCGCTCGAGATCGATCCCGGCTACGGCCAGCCGATCTGGCGTCCCTCGAACTACTCGAACGAGTTCTACGGGCCGTCGACGCTGCGGACCGGCATCGAGGCGTCGCGGAACGTGATGACGGTCCGTCTGGCGCAGGACATGGGCATGCCGCTCGTGTCGGAATATTCGCGCCGCTTCGGTGTCTACGACAACCTGCCGCCGTTCCTGCCGATGTCGCTCGGCGCGGGCGAGACGACGGTGCTCCGCATGGTCTCGGCCTATGCGGTGTTCGCCAATGGCGGCCGCTCGATCAGCCCGACCCTGATCGACCGCATCCAGAACCGCTTCGGCGAGACCATCTTCCGCCACGACAAGCGCATCTGCGAGGCCTGCAGCGCCGAATCCTGGCAGGGCCAGGACGAGCCGGTGATCATCGACACCTCCGATCAGGTGCTCGATCCGATGACCGCCTACCAGATGACCTCGATGCTCGAGGGCGTCGTCCAGCGCGGCACGGCGACCGTGATCCGGGGTCTCGAGAAGCCGGTCGCCGGCAAGACGGGCACGACCAACGACTATCGCGACGCGTGGTTCGTCGGCTTCACGCCCGATCTCGTCGCGGGCCTCTATATCGGCTACGACAAGCCGCGCCCGCTGGGCCGCGGCGGCACCGGCGGCCAGCTCTCGGCGCCGATCTTCCTCGACTTCATGAAGATGGCACTCGCCGACCAGCCGCCGATCCCCTTCCGGGTGCCGCCGGGCATGAACTTCATCCCGATCGACCGCAAGACCGGGATGCTGGCGCGCGGCGAGGGCGCCGGCGTCATCCTCGAGGCGTTCAAGCCGGGCACCGGCCCGCCCGACACCTATTCGATCATCGGCTACACGGATGCCTCCGGACGTCCGCTCACCGTGGCGCCCGATTCGGACCGCGCCGTCATCTCGGGCACGGGCGGGCTCTACTGACGGAGCCCGTCTGACGACACGGCCTTCAGCCGCCCTTCATTCTTCCGCCATCATCGCCGGCCATACGGCGCGGCGAGGGGAATCGTGGTGTTCGTGGCTGGAGGCGAATGTCGGGGTCCGCGCAGATCCTTTCCCTAAATCGTTCATCCCCGCAGGAGTCCCCGATGCCGGGCCGGCCCGTCCGCCGTCCCGGTTGTGCGAGCCGTCGGGGTGCGTGGTATAGGGGGCGGCAATCTGGAGGAACCTGGCCCGTCCCCGGTCTACGGGCCCGCACCGTCCGACCTCACGAGGCCGGGCAGCAATGAGTCAAACGGAGGACTTCCTTGAAAGCCCATCTTCTCATTCCGGTGGTTGCCGCGTTCGTCGTTGCCGCGGGGCCGGCCCTCGCGCAGTCCAGCGGCAATTCCTCGATCAGCGCGCCGAGCGGCGGCACGCGGTCCTCCACCGTCTGGACCCCCGATGCCATGGGCCGGGCCGCCCTTGCCCCGCGCCCCAACGTCAACCCCGACGATGTCCGCTCGGCAGCCCGCAATCGCGCCGCGACGCCGCCGGAGCAGCCGGGCACCTCGCCGGCGATGGACCTTGGCCAGGCCGAGGGACCGCAGGAGCGTGCGGCGGGCGACGTCCTTCAGAAGCCCCTCTACTGGGCGGGCAAGCTGTTCTACCGTACGCCCGAGGGCGACTTTGTCTGCTCGGGGCAGTTCATCTCGCCGAATGTCGTCCTGACCGCCGCTCACTGCGTCCGCGATGGTGACACCGGCGAGTGGTATCAGGACTTCATCTTCGCCCTCCAGTACAATCAGGGGCGGTATGGCGGCATCTATTCCTATGACTGCGTCGCCACCAAGGACGGCTGGCTGATGCCGAGCTTCGAGAAGTTCCTCTACGACTACGCTCTCATCCGCGTCGACAATCCCTCGCGCACCGGCAATTTCGGCACGCACTGGGGCTGGCGGGGCCAGTACGACGATGGCGTCAAGATCGGCTATCCCGGCGGCGTGGCGAACGGCGAGGTCATCCAGGTCGAGCGCGGTCCGCTGGCCTTCGTCGACGGCGTCGTGCAGATGAAGCACGGCAATCCCGCGGACCAGGGCGGCTCGAGCGGCGGCGCATGGATCGGCGCCTTTTCCGACGCCGAGGGCAATGCCGACGGCAACTACGTGATCAGCGTCGAGTCGTTCGGTTACGTCAACGAGCCGGGTGTCGACTATGGCCCCTATCTCGACACGAACTTCAAGGATCTCTGGGACTACGTGGAGAACGGCTGCCAGTAGGTCGCCGGTCCTCTTCGCCATTCTGCGGGGCGCGCGGGCGGATGCTTGCGCGCCCCGTCCGCGTCGCCGCCTTGGTCGCCGCACGCTCAGTTCCGGGCCGGGTAATCGACTGGCTCCGCGCCCGCCTCCGCGAAGTCCAGAAGCTTGACGTGCTCGAGCGAGGCGTCGCACAGGTGGCGGATGCACATCAGCGCCTTTTCGACGCGCGCATAGCGCCAGCCCCTGGCGCGGTCGGCGGCGCGCACATCCGGCCCGTACCCATGCGCCTCCGCCTCGTCGAGGAGGTCACGGATCGTCCGCATGGCATAGGCGATCTCGTCTTCGCTGGCGTCGCTGCGTTCCATGCCGACGACGAAGACGTTCTCCGCTTCCCGTTCCACCTTCATGGTCACCGTCCTCGTTGCGGGCGTGCAGGGGACCCGCCGTGCGGATGCCGACGCAACCGGTTCCCGCGATCCGGTCGGACGGTGGGGCATTGTACCGGGACGGTGTTGAAGGGTATCCTCCCGAGCGCCATGCCTTCCGCGCCGCCGCCAGGCGGCCGTCATGCGGAGGGCAGGCCTTCTAGAAAAGCCGCATTCGGTCGCCGATATCCTCGTCGGAGGGTCGGAGATGAATGCGGAGACAAACCTGATGCGGAAACCTCTCGTCCCCCTCTTGGCCGCCGTGGCCGGCACCTGTTTCGGCGTGGCCGCCGCGGTTGCCGCCGGCAGCGACTCGCCCTCCGACCCGAGGCAGCCGAGCCCCCCGTCCGCCGACGGCATCGACGTTCAGGTGCCGGACAGCAACGACCGCGTAGAGACCTACTGGACGGAAGACCGGATGCGCGCCGCCAAGCCGATGCCGACGCCGCGGATCAAGCGCTCCGAGGCGCCTCCGGCGGCGGACGACGACGGTTCCTCCGGGGAGTGACCGGACCGCGGGGCCGCCTCCTGCCCCTTTCCCGCGCAACTGGAGACCGCCCGCATGAAGCCCGCACCCCTGGCCGTCCTGGCCGCATCGCTGCTCGCCGGCATCATGGTGCTTCCTCCGGCGGGGGCGGCGCCGGAGGGCATCGCCACGATCGGCCCGCCGGAAGCGGGTCGGGCGGCCTGGAGCAACGAGCGGATGCTCGGGGCGCGCGAGCGTCTCAAGGTGATACTGCCGGGCAGCCGCGAATGATCGCGGCGTAGCCGGTCGGTACCGCCTCGGGCCGCATCCATGCGCCGCCGGAATGTTTGATGACAAGCGATCAAAAATCAGAACGTTTGATACGATAGACGTTTCCGAGCGCCATGCCCTGATCTATAGTCCCGCGACAAACATGGCCGGGCGTTGCGCCCCGCCGTGGCGGCGCCGAGAAGCCGTGAGGGAGGAAAATCCGATGAAGACCGTTCGCCTGACCATGGCGCAGGCCCTGGTGCGCTACCTGACCGCCCAGAAGACCATCGTCGATCGCAAGGAAGTGCCGCTGTTTCCGGGGGTCTTCGCGATCTTCGGCCACGGCAACGTCACCTGCCTCGGCGAAGCCCTCGAGCCGGTGAGGGACGTGATGCCGACCTGGCGCGGCCAGAACGAGCAGTCCATGGCGCTCGCCGCGATCGGCTTCAACAAGGCGATGAAGCGCCGGCAGATCATGGTGGCGCTCGCCTCGATCGGGCCCGGCTCGACCAACATGGTGACGGCGGCCGCTGTGGCGATGGCCAACCGCCTGCCGCTTCTCCTTCTTGGCGGCGATACCTTCGCCAACCGCGCGCCCGACCCGGTGCTGCAGCAGGTCGAGCAGTTCGGCGACCCGACCATCACCGTCAACGACTGCTTCAAGCCTGTCGTGCGTTACTGGGACCGCATCACCCGGCCGGAGCAGATCATCAACTCCCTGCCGCAGGCGATCGCGACCATGCTCGATCCGGCAACCTGCGGGCCGGCCTTCATCGGTCTCGCCCAGGACGCCCAGGCCGAGGCCTACGACTATCCGGCAGCGTTCTTCGACAAGGTCGTGCACCGCATCCCCCGGGCCCGTCCCGACGCGGATTCGATCCGCGAGGCGGTGAAGGTCCTGCGCAAGGCGAAGAAGCCGCTGATCATCGCCGGCGGCGGCGTCCACTGGTCGCTCGCCAACGAGGCGGTCGCCGCCTTTGCCGAGAAGCACAACGTGCCGGTGGCCGAAACCATCAACGGCCGCACGGCGCTCGTCCACGACCATCCGATGAATGTCGGGCCGATCGGTATCAACGGCTCGACCTCGGCGAACAACCTCGCGAAGGACGCCGACGTGATCCTCGCCGTCGGCACCCGGCTCCATGACTTCGTGACCGGCTCGTGGACGATCTTCGGGGACGACACCCGCATCATCGGGCTCAACGCGGCGCGCTTCGATGCGGTCAAGCACCGCTCGCTCGCCGTCGTCGGCGATGCGCTGGTCGGCATCGAGGAGATGTCGGAGGAACTGACCGACTGGCGCGCCCCCGACAACTGGGCGAAGCGCGCCGTCAAGGAGTACGCCGCCTGGAACGCGCTGATCGACAAGGTCTCGGGGCCGACCAATGCCGAGGTGCCGAGCTACGCGCAGGTGGTCGGCGCCATCAACCGCATCTGCGACCCGACCGACCTCGCTCTCACCGCCGCGGGCGGTCTGCCGGGCGAGCTGTGCCAGAACTGGCGCGCCAAGACGGTCGGCACGTTCGACTGCGAGTTCGGCTATTCCTGCATGGGCTACGAGGTCGCCGGTGCCTGGGGCCAGAAGATGGCCAATCCGGAGCGCGACGTGCTCGCGCTGATCGGCGACGGCTCGTACCTGATGATGAACTCCGACATCTATTCGACGGTGCTGACCGGGCACAAGCTGATCGTCGTCGTCATGGACAACGGCGGCTTCGCCGTCATCAACCGGCTTCAGAACGCCAAGGGGTCGAAGTCCTTCAACAACCTCATCGCGGACAGCAAGATCGAGCAGCTCGTCGAGGTCGACTTCGAGAAGCACGCCGCCTCGATGGGTGCCCACGCCGAGACGGTCCACTCGATCGGCGATCTCGAGCAGGCCTTCGCCCGCGCCAAGAAGGCGGACCGCACGGCGGTCATCGTCATCAAGGTCCAGTCGCACCAGTGGACGCCGGGCGATGCGTGGTGGGAGGTCGGCGTGCCCGAGGTTTCCACCCGGAAGGAAGTCCGCGCCGCCCGCGCCGACTTCGAGAAGGGCAAGGCGAAGCAGCGCATCGGCGTGTAAGAACACGGCCCGGGCCGCAAGAGGATTGACGGATGGCGGGACCTATCAAGCTCGGCGTCGCGCCGATCGCCTGGTCGAACAACGACATGCTCGAACTCGGCGGCGAGACGCCGCTCGAGACCTGCCTCAGGGAGGAGCGAAAGGCCGGCTTCACCGGTACCGAGACCGGGGTCAAGTTCCCGATGGACCCGGCGGTCCTCGGCCCGATCCTCAAGAAACACAAGCTCGCGCTGATCTCCGGCTGGTTCTCGGGCGAACTGCTCAACTCGACCGTCAAGGCCGAGCAGAAGCGCATGATGGCGCAGATCGACACCTACAAGGCGCTCGGCGCCCCCTGCTACGTCTATGCCGAGACCACCGGCACCGTTCAGAACAGGATGGACGCGCCCCTGTCGTCGCGTCCGAAGCTGGCGGAAGCCGACTTCCCCGCCTATGGGCGCAAGCTCACCGAGCTCGCCGAGTGGATGGCCGACTATGGCGTGCCGATGACCTATCACCACCACATGGGGACGATCGTCGAGACGCAGCGCGAGATCGACCTGCTGATGCGCCACACCGGCAGGGCAGTCGGCCTGCTGCTGGACACCGGCCACCTGACCTTCGCCGGTGGCGACGTCGTCGAGACGACGCGGAAGCACGGGCGGCGCATCAACCACGTCCACTGCAAGGACCTGCGCGCCGACATGCTCCGCCAGGTCCGGCAGAAGGATATGAGCTTCCTCAAGGGCGTGCTGGAGGGCGTCTTCACCGTGCCGGGCGACGGCTTCATCGATTTCCACGCCTTCGCCCGCACGCTCTTCGACATCGGCTACGAGGGCTGGGTGGTGGTCGAGGCCGAGCAGGATCCGGCCAAGGCGCCCGCCTATGAGTACGCCCTCATGGGACGCCGCCACCTGACCTCGGCCTTCGAGGCCGCGGGGTATGAGATCGAGGGTTAGCGAGCCGCGCCCTGCCATCGCCCCGCGGGACCGTTCGCCCTTTGCCCATGGAGAAGCGAGAATGCCGACCACAAACCTGAAGAAGCAGTTCGCCGGCAAGGTGGCCGTCGTCACCGGCGGCACGCAGGGTCTCGGCGAGGCGATCGCGCGGATGTTCGCTGATCGCGGCGCTGCCGGGATCGTGATCTGCGGACGCAATGCGAAGAAGGGCAAGGCGGTTGCCGCCGACATCGGCAAGAACGGCGTCAAGGTGAGGTTCGTCCAGGCCGACCTCTCGAAGGTCGAGGACTGCCGCAAGGTGATCGCCGAGGCCGACAAGGCCTTCAAGCGCGTCGATGTGCTGGTCAACGTCGCCGCCAACACGCACCGGGGCACGATCCTCGACACCGCGCCCGAGCTTTTCGACGACATGTTCGCGATCAATGCCCGCGCCCCGTTCTTCCTGATCCAGGACGCCGCGACGGTGATGCGGCGGGAGAAGATCGCGGGCAGCATCGTCAACATCCAGTCGATGTCGGCCCACGGCGGCCAGCCCTTCATCACCGCCTACTGCATGTCGAAGGGTGCCCTCGCGATCCTGACGAAGAACGCCGCCTTCTCGCTGATGCCGGACCGGATCCGGGTCAACGGCCTCAACATCGGCTGGATGGACACGCCGGGCGAGCACGACATCCAGATGCGCTACCATACCGACGACAGGGACTGGCTGAAGAAGGCCGAGGCCAATCAACCCTTCGGCCGCCTGATCAAGCCGGCGGAGGTGGCCCGCGCGGTCGCCTATCTCGCCAGCGACGAGTCGGGTCTGATGACCGGGGCGAATGTCGACTTCGACCAGCAGGTGCTGGGCTCGGCGGAATCCGCCCCGCATCCTTCGGCGCGCCTGCCCGACGCCTGACGCCGGGC
>JAEZEN010000315.1 GCA_023433185.1 Pseudomonadota bacterium
CCCTTCCGCTCGGCGGTGAGCACCACCATCGCGCTCTCGACGCCGGGGAGGGTGCGGACGGCCGCCTCCGCGGCCCGGCGGAGGGGCTCCATGCCGTTCGCAAGGTCCGCCGGTACCGTGACCGAGAACATCACCTTGCCGCCGGTGACGAAGATGTCGGAGACGAGGCCGAGGGTGACGATGTCGCCATCCCCGGCCGGGCCACGCACGCTGCGGAGCCGCTCGAGAACCTGTTCCTTGGTGATGCCGGTCATGCCCGTCGCTTCGGTGGCCAGTTGCCACCGGACCATAGCGGCTCGCTTGCTCCGGTCAAAACGCCGGGCGGCGATCCGGAGGCGTGCCCAGCCGCCGGCCGCCGGGCGGCGTGGCCTACCCGACGATCTGCAGGTCGATCGCCTTCGGTCCCTTGCCGCGCATGTCGGGTTCCGTCTCGAACGATATCCGCATCCCGTCGGTGAGGGCCGGTATTCCCGAACGTTCCACTGCCGTCACATGAACGAATACGTCCTTGCCGCCGTCGTCCGGCGTAATGAAGCCGTATCCCTTGGAGGCATTGAAGAACTTGACCGTGCCGTTCTGGCGCATCCGCGTAGCCTCTTGCGTTCGTTGCCACCGCCGTCGGCGGCGCTGCCGCACGGGCGGTGCCGGGCCCCGGCCTTCTGCAATGGAGACTTCGAGGAGGACGCACTTCTCGAGGACCGCAAGTCCTTCGCGGTGCCTTCTGTCGAGACAGCGCGACCGACAGATGCGCCCCTCACGTCGTCTCGTCCCGTTTCCGGGAGCCCGAGGCTCCATTTATGCCCAGGACACAACCGAAAGCAACAAACACGCAATCGCGGCGCTCCCTGCTTCATCAAGGGTTGCAGCGGCGCCGCGGATCCTGTCCGGCGACCCAAGCCATGCACGCCCGCGTTCGGGATTGCGGCAACACGATCCCGTGAAGGGGCGACGGAAATCGCATCCGAGATCGTTGGACGGTCGGCATCACCCGGGTTCAACCCGAAGGAGGAAGGGCGAATGAAACCAGGAATCACCCGCGAGATCATCCAGGCCTACGACGAGTACACGCACCTGACGCTCGACCGTCGCGGTTTCATGGAGAAACTCACGAAGCTTGCCGGCAGTGGTGCGGCGGCGGCGGCGATCGTGCCCCTGCTGGCGAGCAACTATGCCCGCGCCGAGGTCGTGCCCGCCGACGATCCTCGTCTCACCATCGAGGAGATCACATATCCGGGGCCGGCCGGAGACGTGAAGGGCTATCTCGCGATGCCCGCCGACGCCGCGGGTGAACTGCCGGCCGTCATCGTGATCCATGAGAATCGCGGCCTCAACCCGCATATCAAGGACGTCACCCGGCGCGTCGCGCTCGAAGGATTCGTCGCGCTCGGCATCGACCTCCTGTCGCGCCAGGGCGGAACCCCGGCGACCGACGAGGAGGCGGCTGAGATGTTCCAGGGCATCGATCGGGCCGCGCTGGTTCCCGATGCCGTGGCGGCGATCCCCTATCTCGCAGGCCTGCCGGCAACCAACGGCAATGTGGGGGCGATCGGGTTCTGCTTCGGGGCCGGCATCGTCAACCAGATGGCCGTGGAGAGCCCGGATCTCATCGCCGGAGTTGCCTATTACGGCGGCCAGCCCGCCGTCGAGGACGTACCTCGGATCGGGGACACCAGGATTCTCCTCCACTACGCCGAACTCGACGAGCGCATCAACGCGGGGATCCCGGCCTACGAGGCCGCACTGAAGGAGGCCGGGGTCGACTACACGCTGTACATGTATGACGGCGTCAACCACGCCTTCAACAACGACACCTCGGAAGCGCGCTACGACGAGGCGGCGGCGACGCTCGCCTGGACGCGCACCATCGACTTCCTCAGGGAATCCCTTTCCTGACCCCGTGATGAGGGCGGCGGATACCGCCGCCGCCTTTATCGTGCACGATGACGGCGTTCGACTTTCGGCGCCGACGGCCTCATCGGCGGATACTTCGCAAGGTCCAGAACTGTGTTCGATGGGCGCGGTCCGGTGCGGGCGCCCACGGCGCCGCGTCCGGCGCCGGAATGCCGCCGGAAGCGCCCGCCCGAGGCCGACGGAGCCGCATTCGCGGCCGTCCAGGCGCCGCGGGAGCCGGGAATCTATTCACAGATTTTCCGCCTGCGCGACCAGCAAACGTCCCTTGATCGCCCGATCTGTTTCCGAATATCCCGCCGGATCATCATCGTCGTGCGGCGCCATCACCGCGATGACTGGCGAAAGGGGCGGAACCGCATCCGCATCGTCGCGTTGAACGGGCTCGCCGCCGCATAGAGGACGATCTGCGTCAAATAGTGACTGTGTCGTCCCGGTTTCATTGTCAATTAGCCCGGTATTAACCGGGAATGTGAATTACACTGATATTGCGGGTCGATTCGCGATCCGGCATCCAAAGGAGAACTACCTTGGCCAAGACTGCAACCAGCAAGCCGGCTGCCAAGAAGGCCCCGGCGAAGAAACCCGCCGCCAAGGCGGACGCGACCGCGAAGAAGCCTGCCGCCGCGAAGAAGCCGATTGCAGCGAAGGCCGCTGCGCCGAAGAAGGCCCCGGCGAAGGCAGCCGCGCCGAAAAAGGCACCCGCCAAGGCCGCGGCGCCGAAGGCCGCTCCGGCCAAGAAGCCGGCTGCCAAGGCCGCCGCTCCCAAGAAGGCCGCGGCCACCAAGCCGGCTGCCAAGAAGTCTGCGCCGACCAAGGCTGCGCCGACCAAGAAGGCTGCTCCGGCCAAGAAGGCCGCGCCGGCCAAGAAGCCCGCTGCCAAGAAGAAGTAAGGCGGCGCTCCAGGTTTCTTTCGCTTCCGGCCGCCGTCCGGCCATGTTCCGGCCGCGATTGCTGCGTGTATGAGGTTGCGTGCATAGAGGGGTATCCTCGCCAAGAGGTGCCCCTTTGTCGTGAGAGCAGGGCCGTCTGCCGGCGTGTCGACGCCGATCCCGCCCGTCTCGATTGCGGCTGGCGCCAACGGAGGAAACCGATGTCCATCACGTCTCTTGCCATCACGCCACTGGGATGGGTCCTGGGTCGGTCGCTGCGGGTCGCCGCCGCGGCGCTGGGCCTGGCCGCCCCGGGGACCGGTGCTTTCGCCGAGGAACCCGTGAGCGAAGTCGCCTTCGCCTGCGCCGACGGCAGGTCGATCGATGCGACGTTCTACGCCGACAAGGTCGACCTCACGCTGAGCGATGGCCGGAGCATGAGCCTTCCCCAGACGATAGCGGCCTCGGGCATCCGCTACGCCGACCCGGATGAGACGTTCGTTTTCTGGAGCAAGGGCGACACGGCCTTCGTCACGGAAGGCAGCAACGAGCAGGAGACGTTCTCGGACTGCGTCGCCTCCAGGTAGCGGTCCAGGCCGTCATGGCGCGGGAAGCGGTCGCCGGGCTGGTGCTCGCCGGTGGCGGCAGCCGGCGCATGGGCGGGCGCGACAAGGCGTTCCTGGATCTTGGAGGCGAACCGCTCGTTGCCCGCGCCGTGGCGCGGCTGGTGCCGCAGGTCGGCGCGGTCGCGATCAGTTCCAACCGGCCGGAGAGCATGTTCGCCTTCCTCGGGTTGCCGGTGCTGGCCGATCACGGCGACCGCCGCGTCGGACCGCTCGCCGGCGTTCTGGCGGGTCTCGGCTGGGCCCGCGATCTGGGCGTCCCGCATCTGCAGACGGTGGCGGTCGACACCCCCGGCTTTCCCCTCGACCTCGTGCCGCGCCTGGCGGACGCGGCCGGCCGCACGGGGCTCGCGGTGGCGCGCAGCGGGGGCCGTGCCCATTCGGTCTTCGCGCTGGTGCCGGTACGGCTCGCCGCCGATCTCGAGGCGCACCTCCTGAGCGGCGGCTCGCTCCGCGTGGCGGACTGGCTCGACCGGCACGAGCCGGTCTTCGTCGACTTCGCAACGACGAAGCACCGGGATCCGTTCTTCAACATCAACACACCCGCCGATCTCGAGGCTCAGGCGGGTCGCGGTTGCCCCGCATCGGGTGAGGGATGAGGCCAGGCCGCGGATCGGCGGACGGTGTGCCGGTGCGTTGGCGCCGCGCGGGGGCAACCGGCCATCTCGCCTTGCTGGCACAAGGACCTGACGCCAAGGTCGCGCTGCGCTAGAAGTCTGCCGCGTCTCTTTCGGAATTCACGGAAATCGGAGCGATCAGCATGGCCAAGGTTGCCTTCATCGGCCTCGGCGTCATGGGCTACCCCATGGCCCGTCACATCAGGGAGCGTGGCGGCCACGACGTCACCGTGTTCAACCGCACGACGGAGAAGGCCGAGACATGGGCGGCGGCGCATGGCGGTGCTGCCAAGCCGACGCCGAAGGCCGCGGCGGAGGGTGCCGACTTCGTGTTCACCTGCGTCGGCAATGACGACGATCTCCGGGCCGTCGTCCTCGGCGCCGATGGCGCGCTCGCCGGGATGAAGCCGGGGGCGGTGCTGATCGACAACACCACGGCCTCGGCGGAGGTCGCCCGCGAGCTCGAGGCGGCCGCCCGGGAGCGGGGCTGCGGCTTCCTCGACGCACCGGTCTCCGGAGGCCAGGCTGGTGCCGAGAACGGCCAGCTCACGGTGATGGTCGGCGGTGATCCGGCGACGTTCGAGACGGCGCGGCCGGTGATCGAGGCCTATGCCAGGATGGTCGGCCTGATGGGCCCGGCGGGGTCGGGCCAGCTCACAAAGATGGTCAACCAGATCTGCATTGCCGGTCTCGTCCAGGGGCTGGCCGAGGGCATTCACTTCGCCCACCGCTCCGGCCTCGATGTCGCCGAGGTGATCGGCGTGATCTCCAAGGGGGCCGCGCAGTCCTGGCAGATGGAGAACCGCTGGAAGACCATGGATGCGGGCACGTTCGACTTCGGCTTCGCCGTCGAATGGATGCGGAAGGATCTCGGCATCGCCATGGCGGAGGCCCGCCGGAATGGCGCCAGGCTTCCGGTGACCGCCCTCGTCGACCAGTTCTATGCCGAGGTCCAGGCGATGGGCGGACGGCGCTGGGACACATCGAGCCTCATCGCCCGCCTCGACCGGGACTGATCGCCGCCCCTCAGTGGTCGATGTCGCTCTCGGCGACCGTCCGGGCGATCCGCCGCTCGCGGTGGATCGTGTAGATTCCGGACGCGATCACCAGGGCGGTGCCGAGGATCATCGCCAGGTCCGGCACCTCGCGCCACACGATGTAGCCGACGATGATCGCCCACAGGACGACGATGTAGCGGAACGGCGCCACCACGGCGATGTCTCCGTGACGCATGAAGTCGACGGCGAAGAGATAGCCGCCGATGAGGAACACCGCCGACCCGGCGATGAGCAGCAGCGCGTGGCCGCCGGGCATCACCCAGGTCTCGCCCGCGGCGAGGCTGTAGAGCGGGCCGGTGAGCCCGACGGCGATGGCGGTCACCAGCGCCACGAGCAGCACCGGGATGCCGCGGGGCATCATGCGGGTGGCGAGGTCGCGGAGCGTGATGAAGAGCATCGAGGCCAGCGCCACAATGCTCCAGGCGTCGAAGCCCTCGAGGCCCGGCCGGATGACGATCATCACGCCGGCGAAGCCGACGCCGATCGCCGCCCAGCGCCGCCAGCCGACACGCTCGCCGAGAAACAGCGCCGCGCAGGCCGTCACCATCAGCGGCACCACCTGGAGGATCGCGTTGATGTTGCCGATCGGCATGTTGAAGAGTGCGAGGATGAAGAGGATCGCCGAGACGACCTCGGCGAGCGTGCGCAGCGCCAGCGCCCAGTGCCAGAGCGAGCGGATGTGCTTCATGACGCCGGCGACCAGGGCGATGGGTATGAGCAGCGCCGTCGCGAAGAGGCCGCGGATGAAGAGAATCTGGCCCAGCGACAGCTCGTCGCTCGCCAGCTTGATCATCGTATCGTTGATCAGGAACAGGAAGTTCGCGGCCGAGATGCCGAGGATGCCCCGGAGGTTCTCGCGGAAGGTCGCCGTCGCCATGG
>JAEZEN010000358.1 GCA_023433185.1 Pseudomonadota bacterium
CTTCGCCTATATCGTCGCCCAATCCGGGCTCTCGTTCGACGAAGGCGACATGCCCCGGCTGGTCGGCCTCGTCGCCATCCTGGCCTTCGTCGGCATCGGCGTGATCGGGCGTCAGATGCGGGCCTGGCACGTCATCCGCGCAATGCTGGCCTGGGCGCTGATCATCTTCGTCGTCGCCGGCCTCTATGCGAGCCGCGACCAGTTGGCGGGCTTCGCCGGGCGCCTCGTCGGCGCATTGGTGCCGGGCGTGCCCGTCTCCGGCCGCCTCGCGGGCGAGGCCAACCCCGAAAGCGTCGTCATCACCCGCGCCGGCGACGGCCATTTCGCCGTCCGCGCGACCGTCGACGGGACGCCGACGACGATGCTGATCGACACCGGCGCGAGCTTCGTCACCCTCAGCCACCGCGATGCGGCCCGCGCCGGCATCGACCCGGCGGCGCTGAGCTATACCGTGCCGATCCGCACCGCCAACGGCATGATGCAGGCGGCGAGCGTCACCCTCGACAGCCTCGCCATCGGCGCCATCGAGCAGCGGAACATCCGTGCCCTCGTCGCGCCCCCCGGCTCGCTGAGCCAGAGCCTTCTCGGCATGTCCTTCCTCGACGGCCTGCACGGCTATGCCATCTCCGGCGACCGGCTGGTCCTGACGCCCTGACGGGCTAGGCTCAGGCGGCGGCACGCTCCGGCGCCGCGGCGTCCATCGCCGCGAGCGCGCGATGCAGGACCTCGGGGCCGGCACCGGGCCGGACCGCCTCCTCCGACAGCACGCGCCGCCACTGCCGCGCCCCCGGCCGGCCGTGGAACAGGCCGAGCATGTGGCGCGTGACATGCGAGACCCGGCCGCCGCTGGCGATCACCCGTGCAGCATAGGGGACCATGGCCTCGACCACGGTGCGCGGGTCGGGCGGCGGGGCTGCGTCGCCGAAGATGGCGCGATCGACCCCGGCGAGGACGTCGGGCGTATGGTAGGCGGCGCGACCGAGCATGACGCCGTCGACATGGGCGAGGTGCGCGGTGGCCTCGGCGAGCGTCGCGATGCCGCCATTCACCGCCACGAACGTCCCCGGGAGCCGCGCCTTGAGGCGGTACACCCGATCGTAGTCGAGCGGCGGAACCTCCCGGTTCTCCTTCGGCGACAGTCCCTTGAGCCAGGCCTTCCGCGCATGCACGAACAGCGCATCGGCCCCGGCGTCGAGGACGGCATCGGCGAGTGCGTCGAGCGCCGTCTCCGGATCCTGCTCGTCGACCCCCAGCCGGCACTTCACCGTCACCGGGACCCCGACCGCCGCCTTCATCGCCGCGACGCAGGCCGCGACCGTCGCCGGCTCACGCATCAGGCAGGCGCCGAAGGTGCCGGATTGCACGCGGTCGGACGGGCAGCCGACATTGAGGTTCACCTCGTCATAGCCGAGATCCGCCGCGATCCGCGCCGCCTCGGCGAGCTTCGCCGGCTCCGAGCCGCCGAGCTGGATGGCAAGCGGATGCTCCTCCGGCGAGAAGCCGAGCAGCCGCGCGCGATCGCCATGGATGACGGCATCGGCGACCACCATCTCCGTATAGAGGCGCGCCCGCCGCGTCAGCAGCCGGTGGAAGTACCGGCAGTGTCGATCGGTCCAGTCCATCATCGGGGCGATGGAGAACGCGAGCGAAGTCGGCGTCGTCATGGCGTCTTTTCGGTCCAGTCCTCGGTCCGCAGCGAGGATGGAAGATGTCGGAATGCCCGGTCGCGCGTCACAAGCGTCGCATCAGCCGCCACCGCATGGGCCGCGATCATCATGTCGAGCGGCGCAAGACCGACTCCACGCGCCTCGCAGGTTGCCCGGAAATCGCCGTACGTCCGTGAGGCATTGCGATCCCATGGGAGCACTTCAACACGCAGGAGGAACTGCCTGACGCGTTCGGACAGAACCTTGGGGTAGCCACGTCTTGCGAGACCGTAGAGGAGTTCGCCTTCGGTCACGGCTGAAACGGCGATATCGGCCATCGGACGCGACGAGAGGCGTCCAATGACCTCGCGACGATCACCCTTGATGATGTGGCCGGCGATGTTGGTATCGAGCATCCACCCGCTCATTCCTCCCAGCCCTCGAAGGGATCACGGTCCGGTCCCGCCGCACCCCGGTCCGGGCCGGCCATGAAATCGTCCGGGACCCCGCCCTTGTCGTAGAGCTCGAAGAGACCATCCCAGGTATCGGGCTTGCGGGACAGGATGACATCCCCGGTGTCCGGATCGCGGCGGACGAAAACTTCCCTGCCCTCGAAGCGATACTCCGCCGGCAGGCGAACGGCCTGGCTGCGGCCCGTTGTGAAGAGCTTCGCGGTCCTGGAGGTCATCGGGCGCCTCGGCTACTGCCTAGTAGATATCATGATATATGGCAAGCCCGCCGGTCCGATCAAGTGCGGGCGCGGCAGGACGTGCTCCAGCCTTCGCCGCGCGCCCAGAACAAGTCCGCACGGACGAACGGCCATCTCAGCCGGGCGCCCGGAGGCCCTCCACGGCCTTCCTGACGTTGGGGGCAAGCCCCTCTCCGCCGCGTTCGACATAGGCGACGATCTCGCGTCGCATGCGCGGGTCCCAGAACTTCTGCAGGTGGTCGAGCGTGCCGGCCACCGCTTCGTCCGGCCCCTGGCTCTCGAAGAAGCGGCCGATCTGGTTGGCCATGTAGACGAGCCGCTCAGGCGACATCGGCGGTCCTGCCTTCGATGCGGTCGGGACGGGTGAATATCTCGAAGCCGTCGCGGCGAGCGACCGCGACCAGCGTCATGCCGGCCGCCTCGGCGGTTCGGACGGCGAGGGCCGTCGGCGCCGAGACCGCGGCCAGCGTCGCGATCCCGGCGACGGCGGCCTTCTGCACCATCTCGACCGAGACCCGGCTGGTCAGGAGAAGGAGTCCGGTTGCACCGTCGATGCCCGCCCGGGCAAGCGCCCCGACAAGCTTGTCGAGCGCATTGTGACGCCCGACGTCCTCGCGGACCAGGAGGATGCCCTCGCCCGGACGCCAGAAGGCGGCGGCGTGGACGGCCCGGGTTTCGCGGTTGAGCGCCTGGCGCGGCGCGAGCTCCGTCATCGCCCGCATCACGTCGTCAGGCGAGAGGCGGATGCCGTCGCCGACGCGGGCGACCGGCCGGAGCGCCTCGGCGAGGCTGTCGACACCGCAGAGCCCGCAACCGGTCGGCCCGGCGATCCGCCGGCGGCGCTCGGCGAGTTCGACGCCGCGCCCGGGAACGAGCCACATGCGAAGTTCGATGCCGTCGGCCTGCTCGACCGCCTCGATGCGCGCGATCGCGGCCGTATCGGGCACGATGCCCTCGCTCAGGCTGAAACCGACCGCAAAGTCCTCGAGATCGGCCGGCGTCGCCATCATCACGGCGTGGGCGCCACCATCGTAGACCATGGCGACCGGCGTCTCCGCGGGGATCGTGCGGTCGCCCGCCGACATGCCGCCGCCGCGGACCATCAGGCTCGGGACGCGCTCGGTCGCGTCCATCGCCCTACTCCGCGGCCTCGACGAACGGCTCTATCCGGCGGCTGCGGCGGCTCAGCGCCTCGTATTCCTCCTGCCACGAACTCGGGCCGTTGGACGGCGCAACCTGGACCGCCGTGACCTTGTATTCCGGGCAGTTCGTCGCCCAGTCCGAGTATTCCGTCGTGATGACGTTGGCCTGGGTGCCGGGGTGGTGGAACGTGGTGTAGACGACCCCCGGCGCGACGCGCTCGGTCACCTTGGCGCGGAGCGTGGTGTCGCCGACCCGGCTCGCCACCTTGACCCAGTCCCCGTCGCCGATCCCGCGCTGCTCGGCGTCGTGCGGGTGGATCTCGAGCACGTCCTCCTCGTGCCAGACGACGTTCTCCGTCCGCCGCGTCTGCGCACCGACATTGTACTGGCTGAGGACGCGGCCGGTGGTCAGCAGCAGCGGGAAGCGTGGCCCGGTCCGCTCGTCGGTCGCCACGTATTCGGTGATGACGAACTTGCCCTTGCCCCGCACGAAGCCGCCGATGTGCATCACAGGGGTGCCCTCGGGCGCGGCCTCGTTGCACGGCCACTGGATCGAGCCGCGCTCGACGAGCCGGGCGTAGGAAACGCCCGCGAAGGAGGGGGTGAGGCGGGCGACCTCGTCCATGATCTCCGATGGATGAGCGTAGTTCCAGTCGGCGCCGAGGGCTTTGGCGAGCATCTGAGTGATCTCCCAGTCGGCATGGCCGTTCCGCGGCGCCATCACCCGCCGCACCGGCTGGATGCGCCGCTCGGCATTGGTGAAGGTCCCGTCCTTCTCGAGGAAGGTCGAGCCGGGCAGGAAGACGTGGGCGTAGTTCGCGGTCTCGTTGAGGAACAGGTCGTGGACGACGACGCACTCCATCGCCGCGAGGCCGGCGGCGACATGGTGGGTGTTGGGGTCGGACTGGAGGATGTCCTCGCCCTGGATGTAGATGCCGCGGAAGGAGCCGTCGACCGCCGCGTCGAGCATGTTGGGGATGCGGAGGCCGGGCTCGTCGTCGAGCGGCGCGCCCCAAAGCGCCGCGAACATCGCCCGCGTCGCATCGTCGGAGATGTGGCGGTAGCCGGAGAGCTCGTGCGGGAAGGAGCCCATGTCGCAGGCGCCCTGCACGTTGTTCTGGCCGCGGAGCGGGTTCACGCCGACGCCGGGGCGGCCGATATTGCCGGTCGCCATCGCGAGGTTCGCGACGGCCATCACCGTCGTCGAGCCCTGGCTGTGCTCGGTGACCCCGAGGCCGTAGTAGATCGCGGCGTTGCCGCCGGTCGCATAGAGCCGCGCCGCGCCGCGGAGATCCGCCGCCGGCACGCCGGTGACGTCCTCGAGCGCCTCGGGCGCATGGCGCGGGTCGGCGACGAAGGCCGCCCAGTCCTCGAACTCGCTCCAGTCGCAGCGCTCGCGGATGAAGGCCTCGTCGGCGAGCCCTTCGGTGACGACGACATGCGCCATCGCCGTCATCACGGCGACGTTGGTGCCGGGACGGAGCGGCAGATGGAAGGCCGCCTCGACATGCGGCGTCCGCACGAGGTCGATGCGGCGCGGATCGATGACGATCAGCTTCGCCCCCTGGCGAAGCCGCTTCTTCATCCGCGAGGCGAACACCGGATGGCCGTCGGTCGGGTTGGCGCCCAGCACCAGGATGACGTCCGCCTGTTCGACGGAATCGAAGTCCTGGGTCCCGGCCGAAGTGCCGAAGGTCGTCTTGAGGCCGTAGCCGGTCGGCGAATGGCAGACCCGGGCGCTGGTGTCGACATTGTTGTTGCCGAAGCCGGCGCGGACCAGCTTCTGGACGAGGAAGGTCTCCTCGTTGGTGCAGCGCGAGGACGTGATGCCGCCGACCGAGCGCTTGCCATGGACGCTCTGGATGCGCCGGAACTCGGACGCGGCATGGGCGATCGCCTCGTCCCAGCTCACCTCGCGCCAGGGATCGGTAATCTTCTCGCGGATCATCGGGTTGAGGATGCGGTCGCGGTGGGTGGCGTAGCCCCAGGCGAAGCGGCCCTTGACGCAGGAATGGCCGCGGTTCGCCTTGCCGTCCTTGTACGGCACCATGCGGACGACCTCGTCGCCGGCCATCTCGGCCTTGAACGAGCAGCCGACGCCGCAATAGGCGCAGGTGGTGACCACCGAGCGCTCGGGCGTGCCGATCTCGATCACCGACTTCTCGTTGAGGGTCGCGGTCGGGCAGGCCTGCACGCAGGCGCCGCACGACACGCACTCGGACTCGAGGAAAGATTCCTCCATCCCCGGCGAGACGACGGACTCGAAGCCGCGCCCGGCGATGGTCAGCGCGTAGGTGCCCTGCACCTCCTCGCAGGCGCGGACGCAGCGCGAGCAGACGATGCACTTCGAGGGGTCGTAGGTGAAGTACGGGTTGGACTCATCCAGTCCCGGATTGGGATGCTTGTCGCCGGAGTAACCGTAGCGCACGTCGCGCAGGCCGACGGCGCCGGCCATGTCCTGCAGCTCGCAATCGCCATTGGCCGAGCAGGTCAGACAGTCGAG
>JAEZEN010000049.1 GCA_023433185.1 Pseudomonadota bacterium
TCCGCCCCCGGCCGGGGCGTCCCCACCGTCCGCCCCTTGCATGCGGGGGCTATGTGCGCCGCGCCGCTCCGCGGTCGCTCCGTGACGACGGTCTTCGCCGCGCAGGCGACGCTCTCCACCTCGCCGACCAGGAAGACCGCATAGTCGAGGCAGTGCGAACCGATGTCGCCAAGGGCGCCGGAACCCGCCTCCTTCTTGCCGAAGCGCCAGCTCCAGGGGGTGCCGTCGGGCATCGCCCAGTCCTGAAGGTAGAGCCCGCGGAAGCTGATGATATCGCCGATGGCACCTTCGTCGATCAGCTTCTTCGCTTCGAGCACCGCCGGGCAGCGCCGGTAGTTGAAACCGACCATGTGGACGCCGCGCGCCTGCCGCGAGCTCTCCGCCATCGCGCAGGCCTCGTCCGCGGTCAGCGCCAGCGGCTTTTCGCAGAGCACATGCTTGCCCTTGGCGATCGCATAGTCGGCGATCGTCCGGTGCGAGTCGTTCGGCGTGACGATGTCGACGATGTCGATGTCCGGGCGGTCGATCGCCGCCTTCCAGTCGATGCCCGCCTCGTCGTAGCCGAACTGGTGCGCGCCGCGCTTGGCGAGATCGTCGTTGACGTCGACGACGAGGCGGCGCCGGATCGGGGGCAGATCGGGGAAGAACGATGGCAGCGTCGCATAGGCGAGGCTGTGCATCCGCCCCATCATTCCGGTTCCGATCAGCGCGACATTCAGTTCCCTTGCGGTCATCCCTTCCCTCCCGTTCGCCATGACGGCGCATTGGCGCAACGATTAGTCAATAGCCAATACGGACAATCACGAATTGGCAATTGAATTGTCTCTTGCGTCGCCTTATCGTTTAGCTGACGGTAGCCCACGATGGCCGCCGCCGCAACGGGCAAGCAGGGGGAAAACGCTTTCCAAATTGACGGAACCTGGGGCGAGGGTGAATAGATGCGACTGCCTGCCACCGCAGACCGTGCCCAGCGCTGTCGGCCGCCGCGACAGTCCGCACGATCCCCCCATGCCCTGCTCTGACGGACGATCCGGATGGCGACGATCAAGGATGTGGCGCAACTTGCCCGCGTATCGACCGCTACCGTTTCGGCGACGATCAACAACACCGCCTATGTGAGCCCCCAGCTCCGCGAGCGGGTGGAGCGGGCGATCCTCGAACTGGGCTACGCCACCGACGGCATCGCAAGAAGTCTCAAGAAGGGGACGAGCAACGTCATCGGCCTGCTCGTCGACGACATGACGGCGCCGTTCTACACCGAACTCGTCGAGGCGATCGAGGCCGCGGCCTACGCGCAGGACTACACGGTCATGCTCTGCCACGCGGGGGCGAACGTCGAGAAGGAGCGGCGGTACCTCACCGTGCTCCGCACCCACCGCGTCGCCGGGATCATCTGGTCGCCCAGCGGCCGGGTCGAGGACTACCCGGCCGTGCAGTTCGAGCGCTTTCCGATCCCCATCGTCTTCGTCGACCGCGTCGTCCAGACCTTCCAGCGCTACGACAGCGTGATCCTCAACAATCGCGCGGCCGGTCTCCAGGCGACGAACTACCTGCTCGACCTCGGGCACCGCCGGGTCGCCATGATCACGGGCGAGGACCATACCGAACCCGGCCACGAACGGCGCGAGGGCTATTTCGACGCCTTTCGCCGCCGCGGCCTCGCCGTCGACGCGGGTCTTGTCCGGAACGGCTCGTTCCGCGAGGCCGAGGCCTTCCAGGCGTGCCGGCGGCTGCTCTCCGAGGATCGCTCGATCAGCGCGATCCTCGTCGGCAGCGATCAGATGTTCACGGGCGTCATGCGCGCGCTGCACCATTTCGGACTGTCCTGCCCGGACGACATATCGCTGGTCACCATCGACGACTTCCCGCTCGCCAGCGTCTTCAACCCGCGCATCACCGCGGTGCGCCAGCCGGTCCGCGACATGGCGCAGCTCTCGGTCCAGCTCCTCGTCCGGCGCATGACCAACGGTCGGGACACCGAAGCCGAGCACCATGTCGCCGAACCCACGCTCGTCGTCCGGGACTCCTGCACGCCCCATGTGCGGCGGGAAACCGGCGCCGCGGTCTGACGCCGCTTCCCGGAAAGGAAGACGCCGGCCGCGGGGATGCCCGCGACCGGCGAAGTCGAATGCCCGGGCCCGTCCTTAGCGGTCGAGGCCGAGGGCGCGGTTGACGGCGCTCTTGCCGGCGCCCTGATCGATGAAGTCGTCGAAGGTGGTGTCGCTCACGTCGATGATATGCCTGGCGATGAAGGGCGCGCCTTCCCGTGCGCCTTGGTCGCGATGCTTGATCGCGCATTCCCACTCGAGCACCGCCCAGCTGTCGTAGTTGTGGACCGAGAGCTGCGCGAAGATCGCCCGGAAGTCGACATCGCCGTCGCCGAGCGAGCGGAAGCGGCCGGCCCGGTCGGGCCAATCGGAGAAGCCCGAATAGACGCCCTGCTTCGGCGTCGAGCGCAGTTCCGCGTCCTTCACGTGGAAGGCCTTGATGCGCTCGTGGTAGACGTCGATGAACCCGACATAGTCGAGGTTCTGCAGGCGGAAGTGCGACGGGTCGTAGTTGATGCAGCAGCGCTTGTGGCCGTCGACCTTGTCGAGGAAGCGCTCGAAGGTGGTGCCGTCGAACAGATCCTCCCCCGGGTGAAGCTCGAAGCAGACATCGACGCCGAGCTCGTCGTGGAGGTCGAGAATCGGCCGCCAGCGCCGGGCCAGCTCGCTGAACGCCTCCTCGATCAGACCCGCCGGGCGCGGCGGCCAGGGATAGAGGAACGGCCAGGCGAGCGCCCCGGAGAAGGTGACATGCGCGTCCAGCCCGAGGTTGCGGCTGGCACGGGCGGCGAGCTTCACCTGGTCGACCGCCCATTCCTGACGCTTCTTCGGATCGCCCCGGACCGCCGGCGCGGCAAAGGCGTCGAGCGCGTCGTCGAAGGCCGGATTGACGGCAACCAGCTGGCCCTGGAGATGGGTGGCGAGTTCGGTGATCTCGACACCGTGCTGCGCCGCCTGGCCCTTCAGCTCGTCGCAATAGGTCTTGCTCTCGGCGGCCTTCGCGAGATCGATGAGACGCCCGTCCCATGCCGCGATCTGGACGCCCTTGTAGCCGAGCGAGGCGGCCCAGCCGCAGATCGCCTCAAAGCTGTTGAACGGCGCCTCGTCGCCGACGAACTGCGCGAGGAAGATCGCCGGCCCCTTGATGGTCTTCATGTTTCCTCTGGTCCTCTTGTCGTTGTCGGATTGCCTGCGCTCATGCCTTCGCCCACTCGGAACGCAGGAAGTCGTGGCCGAACTGGTAGACCTCGTCGGTGTGGGGGAAGAAGTCGCGCCACACCCGCGTCGCCTCGGCGATGCCGGGCAGCGACCGCCCGAAGGCCTCGATCACGTACCACCCGTCATAGCCGTTGGTCTTGAGGGCCTTGAACGTCTCCGCCCACGGAACATGGCCCTTGCCCGGCGTGCCGCGGTCGTTCTCCGAGGTGTGGACGTGGTTGATCTGCCGGACATGGGGGGCGATGACGCCGACCGGGTCCTTCTCCTCGATGTTCTGGTGGAAGGTGTCGTAGAGGAGGCCGTAATTCGGCTCGTCGACCCGCTTCACGACGTCGGCGGCATCCGCCACGGTGTTGAGCGCATAGCACTCGAAGCGGTTGAGCGGCTCGACCGCCATCCTGATCCCGGCCTTCGCGGCGTATTGCGCGGCTGCCTTGTGGACCTCGACGATGCCGGCCCGCTCCTCCGCCGTCGGCGGATTGCCCGAGAAGATGCCGAGCGGCTGGTAGAACGGCCCGCAAAGCAGCTCGCCGCCGGCGGCCTCCAGGCAATCGATCGCCCACTTGAGGTGCTTGAGCCCCTCGGCCCGGACCTTCGGGTCGCTGCTCGTGCAGTCGTGCGCCTTGTCGGGAATGACGCAGACCGCCGTCGCCCGCAGTCCATGGTCCTTGAGCGCCCGCCCGACGGAGACGTAGTCCTCCGGCGTGCCGCCGAAGAGCGGCAGTTCGGCCCCGTCATAGCCCGCCTTCTTCAGCTTCTCGAAGAGCGGGAAGTGTTCGTCGGTGATCTGGCTGGCCCAGAGGAGCAGATTGAACCCAAGCAGCATTGCATTTCCCCCTTTTGCGACTGGTGCGTTGGCCGCACCTGCGTTCACGTCGTTCCGGCCGATCGCGCGCGGATCATCTCCGCCATGCGCCGGATGAAGTCGGAACCGCTGAAGACTACCAGTGTCGTGACCAGCACGGCACCGGTGACGATCTGCTGCTGCTCGGGCGTGACGCCGGCAAGGCCCAGGGCGTTCTGGACGAAGGCGAGAACCAGGACGGCAAGGAGCACCCCCACCATCGTGCCGCTTCCGCCGAAGATGTTGACGCCGCCGAGCACCACCGCCGTGATCACCGTCAGTTCCAGTCCGATCGCCGTGTCGGAGCGGGCGCTGGCGAGATAGGCGGTGAGCACGATGGCGGCGATCGCCGAGACCACGCCCGAGGTGCAGAACAGCCCGAAGATGGTGCGCTTGACGTTGATGCCGGAATAGCGCGCCGCCTCGCGATTGTTGCCGATCGCATAGAGCGCCCTGCCCCAGCGCGTACGGTGAAGATAGATCGCGAAACCGGCGAAGATCACGAGGAAGATCAGCGAGCTCCAGGGGATCGGGGTGCCGGGCACGGTGCCGAAGCCGATCGCCTGGTACCAGTCTGGAAAGGTACTGATGCCGCGCTCCTCGAGAATGATCTGCGCAATGCCGCGATAGAGGGCGAGCGTGCCGATGGTGACCACAAGCGACGGCAGCATGGCGTAGGAGATCAGGAGACCGTTGAAGGCGCCCGCGGCGAAGCCGACCGCGACGCCCAGCGCGATCGCCCCGCCGATCGGCAGTCCCAGTTCCAGCCCCACCGCGATCGCGGAAGCGCACAGTCCGACCATCGAGCCGACCGAGATGTCGATTTCCCCGGTGATGATGATCAGCGTCATGGGCAGCGCGAGCAGGGCCATGGGCGCGATGCCCTGCAGCGCGATCGTGACGTTGGACGTCGTCAGGAACCACCGCGACACCTGCGCGCCGAAGATGAAGGTCAGGATCAGGACGACGAGAAGCAGCACCTCCCACCGTGCGAGCGCCTTGCGCAGCGACCTCATCGGCCCACCTCCGCCTGTACCGCAGCCGCCCCGCCCACCCGGGTCGTCGTGCGTTTCCGTCGTGCCTCACGCTGGCGCCGCTCGGCGCGCCGGGCGAGGGTACTATAGAGGAACACGGTCGCCAGGATCGCCGCCCCGACCACCGCCTGGATCCAGAACTGGTTGATGCCGAGAAGCAGCACGCCGTTCTGGAGCACGGCGAAGATGACCGCGCCGATCGCCGCGCCGTAGACGGTGCCGCTGCCGCCGAAGATGCTGACGCCGCCGATCACCACCGCCGAGATCGACTGCAGATTGAGCAATGGCGCGATGACGGCGTCGACCGTGCCGAACCGGGCGCCCCACAGCACACCGACGAGGCCCGAGAGAAAGCCCGACAGAAGGAAGACGAAGGAGACGCCCTTCGCCTCGCTGATGCCGAGGAAGCGGGCGCTCTCCGGATTGCTGCCGATGGCGTAGAGGTTCCGGCCGATCCGGGTGTAGCGGGCGAGCAGCCCGACCGCCAAGGTGACGACGAGCGCCAGCCAGACGAGCAGCGGCACGCCGACGATGTCGGCCCGCGCGATCGCCTCGTAGTTCTTGGGCAGGACCGTCGCCGAGATCTGCCGGCCGCCGGCATAGACCAGCACCGCCCCGCGATAGATGGCAAGCGTGCCGAGCGTGGCGACGATCGCCGGTATCCTGAACCCGGCGACGAGCAGCGCGTTGCCCGCTCCCATCGCGAGGCCGATGCCACAGCCGATGGCAAAGACGACGACAAGCGAGCCGTCCGGGTTGGCCGCAAGCCACTCGGTCGAGACGAAGGCGCTCATCGCCACGATGGCGCCGACCGAGAGGTCGATCTGGCGGGCGATGATGACCAGGGCCTGCCCGACCGAGACGATGCAGACCAGCGTCGCCGACAGCATCACCTGGTAGAGATTGGTGGGATCGAGGAAACGCGGCTCGCGGAGCGTCACCAGCGCGCAGATGACCAGAAGCGCGAGCACCAGCACGAGTTCCCGGGCCCTGAGGATCTTGCCGATCGGACCCTGCGCCGTCTCGGAGGAAGGCGCCGAAAGCGCATCGCCTGAATGCGTCATGACGCCATCCCGCCCTCGGCGGGCGCGTGCGCCGCCGCCATCAGGATCGCCTCGCGGTCGAAGTTCTCGCGTTCCACCTCCCGGGCGATGCGGCCGTTGCGAAAGACGAGGATGCGGTCGGCCATCGCCATGACCTCCTCCGCGTCGTCGCCGATGAGGATCACGGCGATGCCCTCGGCCGCCAGCTGGGAGACCACGCGGTGGATTTCCGCCTTGGCGCCGACATCGATGCCGCGCGTCGGCTGGTCGAGGATGACGATCCGGGGACCGGGAATGAGCCACTTGGCGAGCAGCACCTTCTGCTGGTTGCCGCCCGACAGCGTACCGGTGATCTGCTCGATCCCGGTGGACACCACCTTCATCCGCCCCGCGAAGTCCGCAGCGACCGCGGCCTCGCGCCGGCCGTCGACCAGCCCCAGGGCCCGGCTCAGCCGCCTGAGCACCGGCAGCGTGGCATTCGCCCGGATCGGAAACGGCAGGACGAGACCCTGCTGGTGGCGATCCTCGGGGACGAGCGAGATGCCGAGTTGCATCGCATCACGGGGGGAACGGGGATCGGCGCCCTTGCCCTCGATCGCGATCGTGCCAGCCGTCGGGGCTACGATGCCGAACAGCATCTCCGCCACCTCGGAGCGGCCGGCGCCGACGAGGCCGAAGAAACCGAGGATCTCGCCTGCGCGAAGGTCGAAACTCACGTCCTCGACGAACACGGCGCCGGACAGGCCGCGGACGCTCATGACCGGCTTGCCGATCTCCGCCACCGCCTTGGGGAAGAACGCCCCCGGCTCGGCCCCGATCATGTGGCGGACGGTCTGCTCGACCGTCAGGCCCTCCGTCGGGCGGGTCACCACACGCTTGCCCGACCGGAGCACGGTGATCTCGTCGCACCAGCCGAGCACCTCGTCGAGGAAGTGGCTGATGAAGGCGAGCGCCACGCCCTCGGAACGGAGCTTCATCATGATCTCGTGCAGGCGCTCGAGCTCCACCCCGGAGATGGCCGAGGTCGGCTCGTCGAGGATCAGCACCTTGGCATCGAAGGAAAGCGCCCGGGCAATCTCGACCGACTGGCGCTCGGCGATCGTCAGCATCTTCACCGGCAGGCGTACGTCGATCGACAGGCGCAGGCGATCGAGAAGGGCGCGCGCCTCGGCATTCATCCGGGTCCAGTCGACGCGGCCGTTCCGCAACGGCTGACGCCCCACGAAGATGTTCTCGGCCACCGAGAGCTCGGGAAACAGCGCAGGGTGCTGATGAACGACGGAGATGCCGGCGGCCTGGGCGTCCGTGGCGCCCTTGAGGACGATCGGCCGGCCGTCCTTCAGGATCTGGCCGCGATCCGGCTTGTGGATCCCGGCGATGACCTTGACCAGGGTGGACTTGCCGGCGCCGTTCTCGCCCGCGAGCGCATGAACCTGGCCGGCCTTGAGGGTGAGATCCACATCGCTCAGGACCTCGACCGATCCGAAGCGCTTGCTGATCCCGCGAAGCTCGAGAACGGACGCCACCATACAAGAACCCGCCTACGCGCGGGCCTCCTCCCTGCCGACTTCAGCGAGACCCGCACGGGCGCGGGGCGAACCAGCCCCCCGCCCGGCGCGATCATGCCTCAGTAGTCGTGTTCCTGATAGTTCTCGGCAGTGTATTCGAGCGGGTCGCCGGTGACGATCTGGCCGCCGAAGTCCTCGATGATGGTGTAGGTGCCCGGCCACTTGCGGCCTTCGGGGACGGTGATGCTCTCACCCGCGGCGCCGGTGATCTCGCCGTCGGCAAGCGCCCGCGCGGCGTAGTAGGTCACATAGCCGAGCTTGATCGGATCCCAGAGGTAGAGGACCTGGATGGTACCGTTGAGCATGTACTCGGCGGAGATCGACGGCACGCAGGTGCCGCCGAGCTTGATGGCGCCCTCGCCCTTGTCGACGGACTCGAGCGCGCGGGCGACCGCGGGCAGGCCGGGACAGGTCGGCGCGAAGATGCCGGCGAGGTCGGGGTACTTGGTGGTCAGCGCGACGGTCGCATCGAACGCCTGCTGCTCGTTGTCGTTGGCATACACCTCGTCGACGATCTCGATCCCGGCATATTCGGGCTTGCTGAGCTCGTCACGGAAGGCCGCGATCCAGGCGTTCTGATTGGCCGCCGTCGCCTGGGCGGAGACGATCGCGACCTGGCCCTGGTTGCCGAGCTCCTCGGCGAGGCGCCGGGCGCCGAAGCGCCCGACCGAGTCGGTCGTCGCCATGTTGACGTGGAGCGTGCGCGCGTCCACGGCGGAGTCGGCGTCGAAGGTGATGACCTTGGAGCCGAGCTGCTGGGCCCGCTTCATCGCCGGGGCGACGGCATCGGGGTCGTTCGGGGCGACGGCGATCGCAGTCATCCTGCGCTCGGCCAGGTTGTTGATGATGTCGACCTGAGCCGTGGCGCTCGCCTGGGTCGGGCCGAAGTTCTCGACCGTACCGCCGATCTCCTCGGCCGCCATCTGCGCGCCCGCCAGCGTGGCATTGTAGTAGGGATTGGTGCTCGACTTGATCACCATCCCGAGCGAGAAGTCATCATCCTGCGCGGACACGCCGGAGACGAGAAGACCGGCGAACATTGCTGCGCCGGCACCGACGAAAGCTAGTCTTTTCATTCCTCTTCCTCCCAAAGATGCCCGGTTTCTTTGCCGGGTCCTGCAAGCAGTCTTCTGCTTCTCCGCGCAATCTGCCCCTCTGCCGACCGGGAAACCGCCCCCTCCCAGGACGTCGAAAGGCCGTAGCGCATCGATTAGCTGAAGTGTATGCGAGGCGCATGGCGCGCGCAACCAAACAATTTCATTCGCCTATCTCATTGTAGTATATGAGAATTACGCCCACTCCTCCGAAGGAATGGACAGCCTTGCGACACCCGAAAATCCCGATTCATTCGCATCGTTTAGTTGTCGTGGCTGGCACGGTTTTCCGGTTTGCCCGACACAATCCTTCCAGCAGGCCGGCGAAAGGGATTGGGACAGGAGGCCGCGCGGCGCGCGACCCGGTGTGAGCCCGCGGCTTGTCACGCTCGGAGGTGGTCTTCCGGCAGGCGTGCCTCTTCGCGGCACCAGGAGCGGCAGCCGCGCAGGATTCCATCCGGCGTCGGCCCGACCGGACTCTTGCCGCGTCGGCGCCGGCTTCGGAACGCTGTCATCCATGAGGGCGCCCGCGGGGGGCGCCGGCGCGTGATCGGGGACAGGGGCCGGCGCGGAAAGAGGTGGCGGCCCGGAGCGACTCCTACTTCCTGCTCCGCGCCTTGCGGGCGGCGTATTTCGCGTCGCGGGCCGCCTTGCGCGCAGCCTCGTCGGCCACCACGCGGGCCGCAAGGCTGAGTTCGGCTTCCGCGCGAGCCGCCTTCTGGGCCGCGATGGCCGCCTGCTTTTCGGCCTCGGCGGCGCGTTCGGCCTCCGCGCGCTCGGCGGCTTCCCGCTCCTCGCGGGCGATCTGCTCCAGCTTTGCCTTCTTGCGCTCGGCCTCCCGGATGCGACGGTTCTCGGCAACCAGTCGGCGCTCCTCAGCGCGCTTCTTCACTGCCGGATCGTCGGCATTGGCTGCCGAGCGGAACTTCTCGACCAGTGCCTGCTTGGCGGCAAGCGAAGTGTTCCGCCGCTCCTCGAAGTCCCTGTCCTTCTTCAAAACGTCCGTTTCCCTTTCGCGTCGATTCCCGGGCGCGAGGAATGGCCTCTTCGCGCCCACGAATCAAGCCTGTGTCGTCGCGGCGGACGGGGCGGCACGGCGCGGGCGGGCCTCGCCCGGCCGGCGGCGACGGAAGCCCTCCTGCGGATACGGCCATGGCCATGCCGTCCGCAACCCGGCGGCCGGCAGCCTGCCCCCGATTTGCACTCGCCGTGTCCGGCATTACATAGGGGCCTGCGGAGGCCCGGCGGCCTCCCGTTGTTCCCAGGGGCCGATGCGGGGCCTGCGCCCAGGACCGCAGCGGCCGGCTTTCAGAAATTTGGTGTTGTTCATGAGTGACAGAGAACCCGCCTCCTGGCACGGCACGACGATCCTCACCGTGCGGAAGGGGGGAAAGGTGGTGATCGCCGGCGACGGCCAGGTCTCGCTCGGCCAGACCGTCGTCAAGCACAATGCACGGAAGGTGCGGCCCATCGGCAAGTCGGGCGTCGTGGGCGGCGGGG
>JAEZEN010000449.1 GCA_023433185.1 Pseudomonadota bacterium
TCCTTCCCAAGGGCATCGCCGGCCTCGTCGAGACGATCCTCGGGGCGGTCTTCCGCGGGCGGAAGCCGCCTGCCGACGCCGTGCGGGACGCCGTCCCGCAGGCCGAAGCCCGTCCGGCCGCGAGCGAGTGAGGCGGGGGTCATGCCGGGCTTCCTGGAAATCCACGACCTCCACAAAAGCTACGACGCGACCGTGGTGATCAACGGCTTCAGCCTCGAGGTGGTCGAGCTGACGCTGAGCTGCCTCGTGGGGCCCAACGGCGCCGGCAAGACGACGACGATGGATCTCGTCACCGGCCGGCAGAAGCCGACCTCGGGCACCGTGATCTTTCAGGGCGAGGACATAACCGGGCTGGACGAGCACGAGATCGCCCGGCGCGGAATCGGCCGCAAGTTCCAGGTGCCGGCGGTGTTCCGCGATCTTTCGGTGCGCCAGAACCTCGAGGTGGCCTTCAGCCGCGAGACCAGCCCGCTCAGGAACATCTTCAGGTTCCGACCCGCCGGCTTCAAGGCCAAGCTCGACGAGGTCGCAACACTCGCCGGCCTGACCGGGCGGCTGGATACGGAGGCCGGCACGCTCTCGCATGGCGAGACACAATGGCTCGAGATCGCCATGGTCCTGATGCAGAACCCGAAGCTGCTGCTGATGGACGAACCGGTCGCCGGCATGACCGAGGCCGAGGTCGCCAAGACCGCGGCGATCTTCAACGAACTGAAGAAGACCCACACGCTCATCGTCGTCGAGCACGACATGGGCTTCGTGCGCGAGATCGCGGATTTCGTGACCGTCATGCACATGGGCGCGCTGCTGGCGCACGGCACGATCGGCGAGATCGAGGCCAATGAGCGGGTGCGCGACGTCTACCTCGGGAATGAGGACGTATGACGATGCTGCTCGGCTTCGAGGGAGTCACTTCCTTCTATGGCAAGACGCCGATCCTGAAGGACATGTCGTTCGGCGTGGAGAAGGGGCAGTGCCTCTGCGTCCTCGGCCGGAACGGCGTCGGCAAGACGACGATGATGCGAACGATCATGGGCCTCACCGATCGCGCCACCGGCAGGATCGTCATCAATGGAGACGACATCAGCGCCGCCGCGACCCATCAGCGCGCGAAATACGGCCTCGGCTACGTACCCCAGGGCCGGGGGATCCTGTCGAATTTCACGGTCCGCGAGAACATCATGCTCGGCACCTTCGCGCGGCGCGACGGGCGCGCGCAGCTTCCGGAGCTGTGCCTGCGCCTCTTCCCTTACCTCAAGGACAATCTCGACAAGCGCGCCGGCCTGCTCTCGGGCGGCCAGAAGCAGCAGCTCGCGGTGGCGCGGGCGCTCGCGGTCGATCCGCAGATCCTGCTCCTCGACGAGCCGACCGAGGGAATCCAGCCCAACATCGTCGCCGAGATCGGGCAGACGCTCCGCATGCTCAACAAGGAGCTCGGTATCACCCTCGTCCTGACCGAGCAGCACATCAAGGTGGCGCGAATGCTCGGCGACGCCTTCCTGATGGTCGACAACGGGCGGATCGTCGCGCGGGGGCCGATCGAGGAAATGACGGACGAACTGATCGAGGAACACATGACGATCTGATCGTCACCACGCAGCGGCCCGCGCTGCGGGCGGCAGACTTGCTTCAGGCCGTCCGCCGAGACGGCACCACAAAGGAGAGCGCCAGATGATCCCGATTCCAAAGAAAGGCACGCCCGAGCGCGATCGCCTCATCCAGGAGCACAAGGAGTGCGTCGAGTCGATGAAGGGCGTCGCCGGCTTCTCGGTGCTCAAGTGCGAGACGCCGGGCGACACGACGGTGGTCACCGGCGGGGTGCACGACGACGTCGTCCTCAAGCGGGTGCTCATGCGCATGCGCGGCGAGTCGCCGAAGGGCAAGCTCATCGTCGTCTGCACGAAGGTGGATGCCGAGTGGCGGATCGCCCGCCTGTCGGGCATCCGCGGCGTGCCGCCCGAGTTCGTCAACGACAAGGTCTACACCGACGAGCAGGAGATCCAGCACGACATCTTCCTGATGCGGCTCGACGAACTGCCCGAGACCGCGGGCATGCCGGAGCACTTCAACGAGGGCTGGAAGCGGCGCGACGACAACTGGCCGGTCACCTGACGTCACGGATTCGGAGGCCGGACCTGCGACGCCCCGGGGGATCCCCGCCGCGACGGGGCCGTGGGCACGCGGGACGGCAAGTCACCAGGAAGCGATACACCGAGAGGGAACCAGGCGATGTGCGCCATGCGATTGACCGGCTACGCTGACAAGTTCGGCGTCAATCCGGGAGGGAAGATCAAGTTCTACGTGAACTGTGACGGGCCGTCCGAGTACAAGGCCGAGATCGTCCAGATGATCAACGGCGACACCAATCCGCGAGGCCCGGGCTTCATCGAGAAGCCGGTGAAGTCGGAGATCGAGGGGACCTACAAGGGCCGCAAGCAGATCATCCACAGCGGCTCCTACGGCTACGTCCCGGACTCCAGGCAGTTCCACGTCGACAGCTTCACCATCCAGTGCTGGATCTGGCCGACGACGCCGAAGACCCATCCGCGCTACTGGAAGCACGGCGCCCAGGGCCTCGTCACGAAGTGGAGCGACGGCAAGGGATACGGCCTCTTCATCAACGAGGACGGCGCCATCGAGCTGCGCATCAACGACCAGACGTTCACCCCGGGCAACACGCTCCGCGACCACGCGTGGCATTTCATCGCCGCGACCTTCGATGCCGAGACCGGCGAGATCGTGATCTACCACGAGCCCCAGATCGTCTATGCGCTCGATCCGGTCATCGAGCCGTTCAAGGCCGCCACCCAGGCCAGGATCAAGCACAGCGCGGCGCCGGCCGCCATCGCGGCCTATGTCGACAAGCTCGACGACGGCCCGCTGGCGAAGTCGTCCAAGCCCGCCGGCGTGGTCTTCGCCGGCAAGTACAACGGCAAGATCGACAGTCCGCGGATCTGCAGCCGGGCGCTCAGCCGGGCCGAGATCGAGACCATGAAGCTCGGCGCCCAGCGCGGCCTCACCGAGCGGCGCAATTCCGGTCCCACCGGCCCCCTGTCCGAGGTCATCGTCGCCGCCTGGGACTTCTCGGACGGTATCAACACGCTGGTCGGCAAGGACCACGGGCCCTATCGGCTGGACGCCCAGCTGGTCAACTGCCCGACCCGCGCCATGACCGGCTACAACTGGTCGGGGCAGAAGTTCGACTGGAAGCATGCGCCCGAGCAGTACGGCGCGATCCACTTCCACGACGACGACGTCGACGATGCCCGCTGGGAGGTCGATCTCGAGTGGGACGTGCCGGCGAAGATCGACAGCCGCTTCTATGCGCTCAAGCTGACCACCGCCGAAGGTGACGAGGACTACATCCCGTTCTGGGTGGTGCCGGAGGTCGGCAAGGAGCAGTCCAAGATCGCCGTCATGGTGCCGACCATCAGCTACATGGCCTACGCCAACGAGCATGTGGCCTGCAACGCCGGCGGCGCCGAACTCTTCGTCTATCGCGTCCCGATCATGCAGCACCAGAACATGTTCCTGGCCGAGCATCGCGAATATGGCGGCTCGATCTACGACACCCACACCGACGGCAGCGGCATCTGTCTGTCGTCCCGCCTCCGGCCCATCCTCAGCATCCGGCCGAAATACGATCACTTCCTCGCCCAGGCGCCCTGGCAGTATCCGGCCGACCTCCACCTGATCTACTGGCTGGAGACGATGGGCTACGAGTACGACGTGATCACCGACGAGGACGTGACCTATGACGGCCTGGCGCGCCTCGAGAACTACAATGTGATCATCACCGGTTCGCATCCGGAGCACAATTCCGGCCCGCAGCTCGACGCGCTGCACGACTACACCCAGCGCGGCGGCCGCCTGATGTATATGGGCGCCGACGGCTGGTACTGGGTGCATTCCTATCACCCCTCCTACGAGAGCATGGGCCGCGGCGTCATGACCGAGATGCGGCGCTGCGAATCCGGCATCCGTACCTGGCGCGCCGACCCGGGCGAGTACTACCACCAGGGCACCGGCGAACTCGGCGGCATGTGGCGCTACCGCGGACGCTACCTGCACTCGGTCGCCGGCGTCGGCATGTCGTCGGAGGGCTTCGACATCTCGAGCTACTTCAGCCGCACTCCGGACAGCCTCGATCCCCGGGTCAGCTGGGCCTTCGAGGGCATCGAATACGACGAGATGCTCGGCAATTTCGGCCTCGTCGGCGGCGGCGCCGCCGGCCTCGAGCTCGACATCGTCGACACCATGCTCGGCTCGCCGCCGCATACGCTCGCCGTGGCCACCTCGGCGGGGCGGCATACCGAGGCCTACCTGCTCGTCATGGAGGACTTCGGCTTCAACCAGCAGGGCCTCGACGGAACCACCCATCCCCGCGTCCGCGGCGACATCGCGTTCCACGAGACCCCGAACGGCGGCGCCGCCTTCTCGTTCTCCTCGATCGCCTTCTGCGGCTCGCTGCCTTGGAACAACTGCCAAAACAACATCTCGACCCTGGTGAAGAACGTCCTCGACCGCTTCTCCAAGGACGGTCCCCTGCCGCCGCCGCCGGCGGACGCGATCAAGTATCGCGGCCGTGCCGACTACGAGTCCCCGGCTCTCGCCGCCACGCGGTAGCCGGCAGCCTAACGG
>JAEZEN010000452.1 GCA_023433185.1 Pseudomonadota bacterium
CGCCTCGCCCTCGGCGAAGGCGTCGAAAAGGTCGAGGGCCCCGACTTCGCCACCGAAGTGGCCTCGATGACGGGCGGCCAGTAAGGCCTTCCTCCCTTTCACGGATGTGATCGAAGGGGTCGGCGGCTTGGGTCGCCGGCCCCTTTCTCGTATCAGGGACCGCCCGCCCGCGAGGAACCCGCCATGAGCGTCGACGACGACCTGACAGACGAAGATGGCGGCGGCTTCGACGTCGATGACTGGGCGCGGCTGAAGCCGTTCACCGGCGCCGTCGCCACGCTGGACGACGTTCAGGCGAAGCGCGCCGTCTTCGCCCTCGGCGACACGGACGATCCCCGCACCATCCCCATGGACCTGCCGCAGCCGGTGATCTGGTGGGAGGCGGACGGAGAACAGGCGGCGGTCGCCGTGCAGGCCGAAAGCCATCTCGGCCCGGACGGCGAGGAGATGGAAGTGCTCGGCCTGATCCTCCCGGACGGCGGCGGCGCGGTGGCCTTGCTCGAGGATGTCGATCTGGTGGACGCCGCTGACCCGGTGTGGCGAAAGCTGGTCACGGAAGCGATCGATCCCGACGCGGCCGCGGACTGACCGGCCGCGAACTTCGATCTTCCTTTGCGCTGCGCCGCTTGATCGCGTCATATCGGGGCCGCAAACGATTCAGGGGATCCCACATGCGTCTCGCCGCCTTGCTGTCTGCCTCGGCCCTCGCCTTCGCCATGCCCGCCATTGCGCCAGCGGTCGCCCAGTCGGTCGATCGCATCGCCGTCAACGGCATCATCGATCAGGGCTTCAACCACAGCGAGGTCATGCAGACCGCCGCCCACCTGACCGACCGAATCGGCGGCCGGTTGACCAATTCGCCCCAGATGCGCGAGGCCGAGGCCTGGACTCAGCAGCGTTTCCGCGACTGGGGCCTGTCCAACGTCCGCGCCGAGGGCTTCGAGTTCGGTCGCGGCTGGTCGATCGTCCGCTCCAGCGCGCGCATGACCGCGCCGCGCCCGATCGACCTGCGCGCCATCCCCGTCGCCTGGACCCCGGGCACCAATGGCGTCATCAGCGGCGGCGTCGTCGTCGCCCCGATGACCAGTCCGGGGGACTTCGAGGCCTGGCGCGGCAAGCTGCGCGGCAAGATCGTGATGATCACCAAGCCGGATACTGGCTCGGAGCCGACCGAACCGGCCTTCCGCCGCTGGACGGATGAGGAACTGGCGAACCGCAACACCTACGTCCAGCCGCGCAACGACCCGGACGCCGCAGAGCGGGCCGCCCGCTCCGGCCGGGCCGATTTCGCCACCCGCATGGACGCCTTCCTCGCCGAAGAGGGCGCCGTAGCCTGGGTCCGGATGTCTTACCGGGACGGGGGACTGCTGCATGGCGCCGGCTACACCTATCAGGTCGGCGCCACCCCGACTCTCCCGGGCATGGAGCTCGCGGCCGAGGACTATCGCCGCCTCGCCCGTCTGGCCCGCACCGACACGCCGCCGACCCTCGAGCTGATGAGCGAGGTCCGGTTCCACGACGACGACCTCAACGCCTACAACATCCTCGCCGACATTCCGGGAACAGCCCGCAGCGGCGAATACGTCATGGCCGGCGCGCACCTCGACAGCTGGGTCGCCTCGGACGGCGCCGTCGACAACGCCGCCGGCAGCGCCGTGGTCATGGAGGCCGCCCGTATCCTCAAGGCCATGAACGTGCGTCCCAAACGCACCATCCGCTTCGCCCTCTGGAGCGGGGAAGAGCAGGGCATCCTCGGCTCGCTCGCCTATGTCGACCGCCATCTGGCGACACGCGCCCCGTTCGGCGATCCCGAGCTGGACGCGCGCCCGAACAACCAGACCTGGCGCGCCCGCTGGCCGATCCAGCCGCGCGAGGGCTATCGCGATCTCGTCGCCTACTTCAACCTCGATAACGGCTCGGGCAGGATCCGCGGCATCAACGCCGAGGGCAATGTCGCCGCCGCGCCCGTGTTCGAGCGCTGGCTCGAACCCTTCGCCAGCATGGGAGCCTCGACCGTTTCCCTGCGCAACTCGGGCGGCACCGACCATGTCTACATGCAGACCGTGGGCGTGCCCGGCTACCAGTTCATCCAGGACCCGCTCGACTACGGCAGCCGCCTGCACCACACCTCGATTGACAGCTACGACCACCTGCGTCCGGAAGACCTGCGTCAGGCGGCGGTGATCCTCGCCAGCTTCCTGCTCAACGCCGCCAACAGCGACGAGCCCCTGCCGCGCATGCCCCTGCCGACCCGGCCGACGCCCAGCGACCCGTTCGGGTACTGAGGCGGGGAGGCGCGAGGCGTCCTGAAAGACAATCCACTCCCCCCTCCCGCCGCTTCGGTTCAATCCGTCCGGCTGTGCAACGATCTAGGCTTCGTCGCAATGAAGGCTGGTGCGCGTATGGCCGCGGCCCTCCGGGGGCTCGTCGTGGTGGACTGCCCAAACTGCTTCTCCTTCATCTTGAGCGAGAAGCAGCTTGGCTCGACAGCTAAGGCGATCAGGAGCGACCTCGTTGAAAGCCGTCATCACGGGTCCGCCTTCTCGAAACAGGACGAAGGCGCACAGATACTCGCGCCCATCTTCCCGACAGCGGAGATCCTGGATGTGCAGAACGGCGTCCTTATCCCCGCTCCCTTGGAGCCATAGGGACGCCGGCCAGTTGCCATTTCCGATCATGGCGTTCAGCTGGAGATCGTACCAGATGGCGCCATAAAACTCGCCCGTCAGTGCTTGAGGCGGGGGTGCCAGTTGTCCTGCCAGAGTCAGTAGGAGAGCAGCGACGATCATCCAGAAAGCCGATAGCATTTCGGCTTGTCTATCTACAACTCACCGCCCGGCGATACCCGCCGCGCCTTCTCTCGCCCCGCGACACCCGCTAAGTCTATTCCATGATCGGCAAATTGAACCACGTCGGCATCGCGACTCCCTCGATCGAGGCCAGCGTCGCCCTCTACCGCGACCTGCTCGGCGCGACGAAGGCGCACGCCCCCTTCGACCTGCCGGCGCAGGGGGTGCGCGTCTGTTTCATCGACCTGCCCAACGCCCAGATCGAGCTGATCGAGCCGCTCGGCGACGACAGCCCGATCCACGGCTTCCTGGCGAAAAACCCCAGAGGCGGGCAGCACCACGTCTGTTTCGAGGTCGAGGACATCCTCGGCGCC
>JAEZEN010000500.1 GCA_023433185.1 Pseudomonadota bacterium
GGTCGCCGTCCGCGCGCCACCCGCGCTTGATGATGCCTCCCGCGAGGAGCGGGTGCGCATGTCCCGGCTCCGCCAGACCATCGCCCGCCGCCTCAAGGAGGCGCAGGACACGGCCGCGATGCTCACCACCTTCAACGAGGTGGACATGACGGCGGTGATGGGGCTCAGGACGCGCTATCGCGACGTCTTCGAGAAGAAGCACGGCGTGAAGCTCGGCTTCATGGGCTTCTTCGTGAAGGCCTGCGTCGAGGCGCTCAAGGACATTCCGTCGGTGAATGCCGAGATCGACGGCACCGACATCGTCTACAAGAACTACTATCACATCGGCGTCGCGGTCTCGACCGAGCGCGGTCTGGTCGTGCCGGTGGTCCGCGACGCGGATCACCTCTCGATCGCCGGCATCGAGAAGGCGATCGGCGAACTTGCGAAGGAGGCCCGCGACGGTACGCTGTCGATTGCGGCGATGCAGGGCGGGACCTTCACCGTCACCAATGGCGGCATCTACGGCTCGCTGATGTCGACGCCGATCCTCAATGCCCCCCAGTCGGGCATCCTCGGCATGCACAAGATCCAGGAGCGGCCGGTGGTTATCGGCGGCAAGATCGAGGCGCGGCCGATGATGTACCTCGCCCTCAGCTACGATCACCGCATCGTCGACGGCAAGGAGGCGGTGACCTTCCTCGTCCGCGTCAAGGAAGTGCTCGAGGATCCCGAGCGTCTCGTGCTGGACCTCTGAGCTGGCACAGTCATTGTGCGATGAGCAATTGGGTGGCCCTCTCCGAGATCGTGCGAAATGGCGCGATTGCGGTCGCCGCCTTCGTCGGGGCCTATCTGGCATGGCGCCAACTGTCGCCCGCAGCATCACAAGCGCGGGCCGCGGGGACGCAGGCCGAGTTGGCTCGTCGCACTCATGTGACCGAATTGTTCAATCGTGCCGTGGGGCAATTGCGCGACCCGAACCTCGAAGTCCGTCTTGGGGCGATCTACGTCCCCCGCGAGGTCGCGAAGGACTTTCCCGACCTCGCCAATCCGGTCTTTGAACTGCTACAGGCCTATCTGCGTGCGGGTGAAATCGACTATGGTGACAGCGATCCCCCGATCGATGTTCAGGAAATCATCGCACTGCTCAAGAGCCGACTGAGGAACACGCAATGAACAGAGGTCAGGACAGCGCGCCGACCCGGACGCTCGATATTCACGGCGCTTTTGTCCGGCGCACGGATCTTAGCGGGGCATCCCTTCGCGGGGCCAACCTGGCGGGGGCCGATGCCACCGGAGCGATACTGCAGAACGTCGATTTCGAGGGTGCCAACCTTCGCGGCACCATCTTGCGGGGCGCCGACCTGACGGGTGCGAAGAACCTGAAACTGGACCAGATTTCCGAAGCCGTCATCGACAGCCAAACAGTGCTCCCGGACTACATCGACAGGGCCAAGTTGCGGGCCCTTGCATCCACGGAGCATTGAGCTCGGGAAGGTCGGAAACGACTTGTTCAGTCAGGGTCAATCCATCTTCTCGCCCGATCACCGCATCGTCGACGGCAAGGAGGCCGTGACCTTCCTCGTCCGGGTCAAGGAATTGCTCGAGGACCCGGAGCGGCTGGTGCTGGACCGCTGATCCACCCCCGGCGCGCCAACGGGCTCACCCGCCGGTTGCGAAGTATTTCAGGGCGGCCGACGTCGCCGCCCCCCCGATCACGCACGGGATGCCGAGCTGCACCTGCCCGGTCACCGCTGCGACGACACAGCCGAGGGCGATCGCGCCTTCGCCGGCCCGACCCCACCAGGCGACCTTGCGTCGATAGGCCGGTCCCTTCTGGCGCAGCTCGTCGATGGCCGCTGCGGCCGCCTCACGAAGCCTGCCCGTCTCCGACGTCTCCGCCGCGAAGATCACCTCGTCGAGGATCGGTGCGACCTTCGGGTCGGCCGACGCGCGCACCGCCTTCACGTCGCCGAGCAGGACCTGGTCGCGCGACGCATTGAGGGCCAGCGAATATTTCGCCGCGCTGCCGATCGAGAGGTTGGCGAGATCGTTGCCATCCGTCGACCAGCGGAGGAGCTCGGCGATCCTCGCGAGCGGCTCGGTGCTGCCGGTGGCGAAATAGAGCCCCCAGAACGTGTCGAGGAGCGCCGGGCTCGGTTCAAGGCGAAGCTCGTCCGGCGGCTTGCGGAAGGTCATCGCCCTGGCTGCCCGTCGGAGGAACGGTGGCCTGTCCGGCTCCATCCGGTATTCGTCGAAGCTCGGCAGCTTGCCCTCGAGATAGGCCTCGATCATCGTCGCCCGCGAAGGAAAGTGGTGGCGTGAGCCCGTCATCACGCTCCGCCAGTCCGGCAGCCCGGAATAGGCGATCGCCTTGATCACGATCCATTGATCGGCGACGGGAACGGACGCCATGCTGGCGACGAGTTCCTCGGCCCGCCCCGGGTTCGCATTGAGGACGCCGGCCACGAAGCCGAGATAGAGACCGGCCGCCTCGGGCTCCTGGAAAGCGCCGGCCGCGGCCAGTTCCTTCACCAGTCCCGGCACGCCAGCCGGCTGCGGCCGGTCCCGATACGCCTTGATCAGGGCGACCGCGTTGCCGGCAGGCGTGGACCCGTCGACGGCTGCGGTCGCAGGCATGGTGGCAAGGAACGCGAGGAAAATGACGAGTGCGATGGCGCGCATTGCAGGCGAACTCCGGAGCCCCCCGGCCCCGATTGCTCGCCCTTGTCGTCAAGCTGTCAGCCGTTTGCGGCTGTGTTGCGGCACGGACAGTCGCGATATGCATCACAAGGCGCTGACAGCCGGGACCGGAGCCGCTATCTCTGCCGGCAGCGCCAATCAACGGGAGTGCCGTCTTGACCTACGATCTCGCCGTCATCGGAAGCGGACCCGGCGGCTATGTCTGCGCCATCCGCGCGGCACAACTCGGGCTTAGCGTCGCCGTCGTCGAGAAGGATCCGACCTACGGCGGCACCTGCCTCAATGTCGGCTGCATTCCCTCGAAGGCGCTCCTCCATACCTCCGAGATGTTCGAGAAGGCCGGGCACGACTTCCCCGCCTTCGGCATCGAAGTCGGCACGCCGAAGCTCGACCTCCCGGCGATGCTGGCCCACAAGGACGCGGTGGTCGAATCCAACACCAGCGGCGTGGCCTATCTTTTCAAGAAGAACAAGATCGACGGCATCCGCGGCACCGGCTCGATCGCCGGCCCCGGCAAGGTGCGGGTGACCGACACCGTCGGCGGCACGAGCGACGTCGAGGCGAAGGCCATCGTCATCGCCACCGGCTCGGAATGGACGCCGCTGCCGGGCGTGACGGTGGACGAGAAGCGGATCGTGTCCTCGACCGGGGCACTGGCGCTGCCGGCCGTGCCGAAGCGGCTGGTGGTGATCGGCGCGGGAGTCATCGGGCTCGAACTCGGCTCGGTCTGGCGCCGTCTCGGCGCGTCGGTGACGGTGGTCGAGTATCTCGATCGCATCCTGCCCGGCATGGACGGCGAACTCGCCAAGCAGGGCCAGCGCATCCTCGCCAAGCAGGGGATCACGTTCCGCCTGTCGAGCAAGGTGGCCGGCGTCGATGATTCCGGCGATGTCCTAAAGGTCTCGGTCGAACCGGCGGCGGGCGGCGCTGCCGAAACGGTCGAGGCAGATATCGTGCTCGTCGCCATCGGCCGCCGGCCGTTCACGGCCGGGCTTGGCCTTGAGGAGGCCGGCATCGCGCTCGACGAGCGTCGCCGCATCGTCGTCGACGAGCACTTCCGCACCAATGTCGAGAACGTTTATGCCCTCGGCGACGTGGTCCGCGGCCCGATGCTCGCCCACAAGGCCGAGGACGAGGGTGTCGCGGTCGCTGAGATCATCGCGGGCCAGGCCGGGCACGTGAACTACGGGGTCATCCCCGCCGTGGTCTACACGCATCCCGAGATCGCCTCGGTCGGCAGGACCGAGGAGGAGTTGAAGGCGGCCGGCGTTGCGTATCGCGCCGGCAAGTTTCCGTTCTCCGCCAATGGTCGCGCCCGGGCGATGCTGGAGAAGGACGGCTTCGTCAAGGTTCTCGCCGACGCCGCGACCGATCGCGTTCTGGGCGTGCACATCATGGGCCCCTATGCGGGCGAGCTGATCGGCGAGGCCTGCGTGCTGATGGAGTTCGCCGGCGCCGCCGAGGATCTCGGCCGCATCTGCCACGCCCATCCGACGCTGTCCGAAGCGGTCAAGGAGGCGGCCCTCGCCGCCTGGTTCAAGCCCATCCACCTCTGAGGGTCCGGGCTCCCGAACGCCGTCATCGGGGCGTATGCTCCGCATGACGCGCGATCACGGCGTCGGCAAACGGCGTTCGCTCGCGCGCTGCGGAGGGAGCTGCCATGGCCAAGCGCAAGACGAAATCCGCCAAGATATCCCGGCGCGCGTCGCAGCCGGTCCGGTTCACCGAGGCTGCACTGCTGCGGGTGGCGATGAAACCGCCATTCGGGAACGACGAAGGCAACTATGCGGAACCGGACGTGGTGATCGCCGGCGGCCGTGTGCCCACCGATGCGCCACGAGCGCTTCCGTGCGGAAAGCAGCTCGTGATCTATTCGTCCTGGGCGGATTTCGTCGCCCCGGACTGCAAGGGCTTCGGCGGCCCCGATGACGGCGACAACGATGTCGCAAGAATCGCGCTCGCCAACGCGATGGCGCTCGCCAAGCGCATCAAGTGCGACGGCGACTGCACCAAGCGGGCCTTCGAGATATGGAGGGGCTGGGACTGCGGCCCGGAACAGAAGAAGTTCCTGGCGATCGCTGCGGTCGAGGTCATGATCCTCTGTCGCGACGAGTTCTGACGGCGGCGCGAATTGAGCGAGCGATCAAGGCAGAAGCGCCGGCTTTCGGCCGGCGCTTCCACGGATCGCGGTCCGGCAGGTCCCTAGTCGGCGATGGTCGCTTCGACGGATTCTTCCCGCGGGGCGACCGGCACCAGTGCCGCGCGTGCATCCGCCAGGAGAACCGGATCGACCGTCGTGGCCGGCGCCACGACGACCTCTTCCTGCGTGGCCGGCGGGGGGGCCGCGGCGGTCACGTTGTTCTTCTGGAACGGACAGGCACTTGCAGCGACGCTCGCCCCGGCGAGGATGCCGAACGCGGCGAACGTGGTCTGGGAGGTCGTCATGAATTTCATGGTGACGTCCTTTTCGACCGTGTTGCGGCGGGCGGAGGTCCCTCCCGCCTGTCCACGAGGGTAGACCGGCCCCCGTGGCTGGCAACCCGCGCACGTTCACAAAGCCGCGAGCGACAGGGGCGCCCGGCCAAGATGTCGCAGGCTCCGGGCCGGCTTTCGCGGGCCGCGCGCTGTTCCGGACGCTGTGGCAGCGCTAAGCCACCGTAGCGTGATCCAGGCCATCCTCATCTTCGCAGCGACCTATCTGGTGATGGCCGTGGGCAAGCTCCCCGGCTACCGGCTCGACCGTGCCGGCGCGGCGCTGCTCGGCGCGGCGCTCATGGTCGGCACCGGCGTGCTCACCGTCGAGGAGGCCTATGCCGCCGTCGACATGGAGACGATCACGCTCCTCCTCGGCATGATGATCGTCGCCGCCAACCTGCGGCTTTCCGGCTTCTTCCGCTTGGTCGAGGCCTTCGTCATGGTGCGTGCCCGCCATCCGCTCGTCCTCCTGTCGGCCATCGTGCTCGTGGCCGGCTTCTTCTCGGCGTTTCTCGTCAACGACACGATCTGTCTGGTGATGACGCCGATCGTGCTCGATCTGGTGCGGCGGCTGGGGCGCAATCCGGTACCCTACCTGATCGCCGTGGCGCTCGCCGCGAATGCCGGCAGCGTCGCGACCATCACCGGCAACCCGCAGAACATGATCATCGGCTCGTTCGCCGGCATCTCTTATGCCGAGTTCGCCCGGGCCCTGACGCCGGTGGCGCTCGCCGCCCTCGTCATCACGACCGCGCTCGTCGCGGCGATGCATCCGAAGGAGTTCCTGACGCGCGAGCGGCTGGCGGTGCCGAAGCTTCGTCCGAGCCGCCCCAACCGGCCGCTCGCCGCCAAGTCGCTCCTCGTCCTCGCCGCCATGGTCGGCTTCTTCCTCGCCGGCTTCCCGGTGGCCGAAGTCGCGATCATCGGCGGCGCCTTCCTGCTCTTCACGCGCCGGGTGAAGGCCGAGAAGGTCTACTTCGATATCGACTGGCCGCTGCTCGTCATGTTCGCCGGGCTCTTCATCGTCGTCGCCGGCTTCGACAAGGCGGTGATCGGGCCCGAGGCGCATGCCTTCGTCGCCCGGCTCGACCTCGGCGACATCCCGATGCTCACCGGCGTCACCGTGGTGCTTTCCAATCTCGTCAGCAATGTCCCGGCCGTGCTCGTGCTGCAGCCCTTCCTCGCGACGCTTGCCGATCCGGAACGGGCATGGCTGGTCGTCGCCATGGCGGCGACGCTGGCCGGCAACCTGACGCTGGTCGCTTCGGTCGCCAACCTGATCGTCGCCCAGAAGGCGCGCTCCGGCGGCGTCACGATCTCGTTCCGGGCGCATTTCCGGATCGGCGTGCCGGTCACCGTCCTGTCGCTGCTCTTCGGAATGTGGTGGCTTGCCTGAAGGGCGGCGGGGCCGCCTAGTCCGGTGCGGTCAGCGTGAAGGTCCGCCCGGCGAGCTGCCGGCCTTCCGACCAGATCTCGAAGCGCCACGCCCCGGGCACCAGCTCCCAGGGCTGCTCCAGGTTGTAGCCGAGATAGTCCGGCACGCCGATGGTCTTCTCCCGCGTGAAGCGCGCGGTCCGGATCGGCTCGGCCGCATCGGGGTCGGCGAGGCCCGGCTCGGGATAGGTGATGACGAAGTCGAGCGCCACCGGCGCCCCTTCGGGGGTGCCGACGGCGACGTAGCGGAATCCGAGCTCGGCACCGGGGACGGCGGGCAGGGTCGTTCCCTCGGTGACGAGGGTCGCCGTAGTGACCGCGACCGTCTGGCCCCCCGGGGCCGCGGGGTCGGCCGTGACCGCGCCGACCTCGACGACGTAGGTGCCCGCGTCAAGCACGTCGACACGCTCGACGCGGGGTTCGGCCAGGGCCGGTAGCGATGTTGCCATCATGGTCGCCGCGATCAGTGCCAGGCGCATTGGAAACCTCCCCTCGTCCGCCATCACCATAGGGATCCTGGCCTCGCTGCCAACCAGCCCCGGCGGGCTCAATTGTGACCGAGCACCGGATGTGGCCGGTAGGGTGCCTCGAGCGCGGCGACTTCCTCCGCGGTCAGGTCGAGGGTCAGCGCTGCGAAGGCGTCGGAGAGGTGGTTCGGCTTGGTCGCCCCGACGATCGGCGCGGTTACGCCCGGCTTCCCGAGAAGCCACGCCAGCGCCACCTGGGCGTTGGACACGCCGCGCGCCCGCGCGATCTCGCCGACGCGCTCCACGACCTCGAAGTCGTCGTCGGCGTAGTACAGGCGGTGGGCGAAGTCGTCGCTCCGGGCCCGGGTGGTCTCGCCCTTGTCCTCGCGCCGCCGATTGCCGGCGAGGAAGCCGCGGGCCAGCGGGCTCCACGGGATGATGCCGACGCCGCGGTCGATGCAGAGCGGGATCATCTCGCGCTCCTCCTCGCGATAGACGAGGTTGTAGTGGTTCTGCATGGTCACGAAGCGCGACAGGCCGAGGCGGTCGGAGGTGTCGAGCATCGTCGCGAACTGCCAGGCGAACATCGACGAGGCGCCGATGTGGAGGGCCTTGCCGGCCCGGACCACGTCGTCGAGCGCCTCGAGCGTCTCCTCGATCGGGGTGTCGGGATGGAAGCGGTGGATCTGGTAGAGGTCCACATAGTCCATGCCGAGGCGCTTCAGCGAGGCGTCGATCGCGTGCATGATGTGCTTCCGCGACAGGCCCCTCTCGTTGGGGCCCGGGCCCATCGGATGGAAGACCTTGGTCGCGACGACGACCTCCTCGCGGCGCACGCCGAGCTCGCGCAGCGCCCGGCCGGTCACCTCCTCGCTGACGCCGAGCGAGTACATGTCGGCGGTGTCGAAGAAGTTGATGCCGCCGTCGAGCGCCTGGCGCACGAAGGCAACGGAGTCCTCGTAGTCGAGCACCCAGTCGCGCCACGCCTTGGCGCCGTAGCTCATCATGCCGAGGCAGAGACGCGAGACCTTGAGGCCGGTCGAGCCGAGATTGACATGGTCCATGGAGGCTGTCCGGGGTTTCCGTTGGGCGGGGCGACAGTGTAGCGCCCCCGGTGTCGCCGCGGAAACCCCGGCGCGAGGCTTTTGCTCGCGGCGTCCCGGGTCTATGGGGAGGAGAACCAGCCGCAAGCCCGGACGGAGCCCGCCATGAACTACCTTCCCGCCGCCGACCGCTACGCGCAGATCCCCTATCGCCGCTCGGGACGCAGCGGGATCGAACTGCCGGCCATCTCGCTCGGGCTCTGGCAGAATTTCGGCGGGGTCGATGTCCAGGAGGTCGGGCGCGCGATGCTCCGCCGCGCCTTCGACCGCGGCGTCTGCCATTTCGACCTCGCCAACAACTACGGACCCCCCTTCGGTTCCGCCGAGGAGAATTTCGGCCGTATCCTCGCCGCCGACTTCGGGCCCTGGCGCGACGAGCTGTTCATCGCCACCAAGGCGGGCTGGGACATGTGGCCCGGGCCCTACGGCAACTTCGGTTCGCGGAAGTACCTCGTGGCGAGCCTCGATCAGAGCCTCCGGCGGATGGGGCTGGACTATGTGGACGTCTTCTACCACCACCGGCCCGACCCCCATACGCCGCTCGAGGAGACCATGGGTGCGCTCGCCCACATCGTGCGGTCAGGCAAGGCGCTCTACGTCGGCATCTCGCAGTACCAGCCCGACGAAACGCGGGCCGCGGCGGCGCTGCTCCGCGACATGGGCGTCCCGCTCCTCATCCACCAGCCGAGCTATTCCATGCTCAACCGCTGGATCGAGGACGGGTTGCTCGAGGCGCTCTCCGAGATCGGGGCCGGCTGCATCTGCTTCTCGCCGCTCGCCCAGGGCCTTCTCAGCGACAAGTATCTCTCCGGCGTGCCGGCCGATTCGCGCGCCGCCCGCGACCATTCGCTCCCGCAGGCGCGCATCACACCGGACCTGGTCGTCCGGCTCGGCCGGCTGAACGCCATCGCAAGACGCCGCGGCCAGAGCCTCGCCCAGATGGCGCTCCTCTGGGTACTCCGCCAGGCGCATGTCACCTCGGCGCTGATCGGCGCCCGCAGCGTGGCGCAGCTCGACGACTCGCTCGATGCGCTCAATGCCCCGCCGCTGACCGGGGAGGAGATCGGCGAGATCGCCGCGGTCCTCGCCTGAGATCGCGGCAGTTCCGTCAGTCCCGCGGCGGGCCCGCGGTCGCGCCAGGCAGGATGCCGACGCCCTGGGGCGCGATGCGCCGGTAGCGCCGCGGCGTGACCCCGAAAAAGTCGCTGAAGCGCTTGGTGAAGTAGCTCTGGTCGCAGAACCCGCAATCGAGGGCGATCTTGATCAGCGCGTCCTCGGTGGTCACGAGCAGGCGCGCCGCCCGCTGGAGCCGGGTGCGCAGGATGAACTCGTTCGGCGGTATGCCAAAGAGACTCCTGAACCGCTTTCGGAACTGGCTGACCGACAGCCGGGTTTCGGACGACAGCCTCTCGATGCTGATCGGCGAGGCCATGTTCTCCTCGATGTAGTCGATCGCCCGGCGGAAGGGTTGGTAGGTCTCGGGGAGCTCCTCGTAGCGGCTGAGGATCCTGGTCGTCCCCATCAGCCCGACGATCTGCCCGTTCCGGCCGACGAGCGGCAGCTTGTTGGTGGATACCCAGGTCAGCAGGCCCCGCTCGTCGAGAATCACCTCGGTCTTGCCGATGATCCGCCGGCCGGCGTGAATCACCTCGCGGTCATCGGCGTGGATCGCGTCGGCGATCGCCTTCGGGAAGAAGTCATGCTCGGTCAGCCCATGGATGCGGTGCCTGGGCCGGACGCCGAGGAGCCGCATGCTCGCCTCGTTGCAGACGATCCAGCGGCTCTGCCGGTCCTTCACGTAGAAGAAGACATCGGGCAGGCTGTCGAACATGTCGATCGCCCACAGCGTGTCGGCGAGTTCGGCCGTGAACGCGTCGATCTGTTGCGCGACCCCTGCATGCGAATCGGTTTCGGCCATAGGCTTCAGCATCCATACCGTAGCGCCCCCCGGGAGGGCGGCGGGCGAGGTCCGAGGCTGCACTCCGGGCATGATCGAAACGTTATATAATTCGCGCGCGCCCCAAAAGCCGTCACTGTCGCTTTCCGCTAGTTTGGGCCAGACTGCCGGGGTCTCGGCGCATCTCTCCGTGCGTGCCGAGGCCGCGGTTTTCGTGAAGTTGAGCGGCGGTGCCCCTGCCTCTCGGCTAGTGTTTGTCCGTGCCGTTCCCCGGTTTCGTGTGAGGCCGATCGGTGGTTGGAGCAGGAAAGAGTAATCGGATTTCGGTGAAATTTCAGGCTTGTCGGATCGGCAGTTATTTGACTAAGGTTTGTTCCAAGGGCCGACTAAAGGCTCACGTAGAAACTTTGACCGGGTGGGAAACGACATGGCAGTGACTGCGCTCCGTCTGAACGGGGCGACTAAGCTCTATGGTCGCACGGTGGCGCTCGAAGGCCTCGACCTCACGGTCGAGGAGGGGCGCTTCTTCGTCCTCTTCGGGCCGAGCGCGGTCGGCAAGACGACGACACTTCGCGCCATTTCCGGACTGGTGCGCGTCGACCGGGGGAGCGTCGAGCTCTTCGGACGCGACGTGACGCACGCGCCGATCGCCGGACGCGGCGTGTCGATGGTCTTCCAGACCTTCGCCCTCTACCCGCACCTCACCGTCTACAAGAACCTGGCGTATCCGCTGCGGGAGGCGAAGGTGCCCGCGGCGGAGATCGACCGCCGGGTGCGGGAGGTGGCCGCGATGCTCCGCATCGGCCATGTCCTCGACCGGAAGCCCGGGACCGCGAGCGGTGGCGAGCAGCAGCGCGTCGCCCTCGGCCGGTCGCTGATCCAGCGCCCGAAGCTGCTGCTCCTCGACGAGCCGCTGACCAACCTCGACGCCAAGCTCCGCCACGACATGCGGGCCGAATTCAAGCGGCTGCACCGCGAGTTCGGCATCACCATTGTCTACGCCACGCCGGACGAGCTCGAGGCGCTGTCGATGGGCGACGAGATCGCCGTGATGCGGGACGGCAAGGTGGTGCAGGTCGGCTCGCCCGACGCCCTCTACGACCGCCCGCGCGACATCTATGTCGCCACCAAGATCGGCGCGCCGGCGATGAACATCATCCGCGCCCGCCGCGGCCATGCGGCAGAGGCGATCGAGCTGCCCTTCGGCGAGGTCCGGGTCGATGCCGGGAAGTCGCATTGGGCGGCGGTGAGTGCGGCGGCTCCGGTGGGCGAAGAGTTCCTGCTCGGGGTCCGCCCCTACGATCTGAAGCTCACCAGTTCGTCCGGCTATTCCGGCGAGGTGCGGCTGGTCGAACCGCTCGGCGATCTCACGGTCGTCGACGTCCATGCCGGTGGCGCCGATCTCAAGATGGTGCTGCCCGAGGCACAGGCGGCGGGCGTCCGCCACGGCGACAGGCTCAATTTCAGTTTCGACGCGGCCCACGCGCATCTGTTCCGTCCCCTCGACGGGACGGCATTTCAATGAGGCCGCGCGGAAAGGCGACGGCCGATTTCAGCCAAAGCAAGGGAGGAAGTGACATGAAGCTGAGGAGCAGACTGACACTGATGACTGCAGGGGCGGCGCTCATCGCCGGCCTCGGCGGTTCGGTGCCCGCTTCCGCGGAGGACGTGACGCTGACCATGGCGGTGCCGGACTGGCCTCCGACCCGCATCATGAAGGACCTGTTCGACAGGAACTACAAGGCTCCTTCGGGCAACAACGTGAATCTCGACATCGACTTCATTCCGTGGCCCGACTACTACACCCGCCTCAACACCTCGCTCACCTCGGGCGAGAACCGGTACACCATGGCGGTGTCGGATTCGCAGTGGCTCGGCGCCTTCATCGAGGCCGGTTACTACAAGAAGCTCAACGACATCATCGACGCCGATCCCGAGCTGAAGGCGGCGCTCGACGACATGCATCCTGCGCCTCTCCAGGCCTATGCGACCTATCCCTACAAGTCGGACAACATCTACGGCTTCCCGCAGATGCCCGACATCTACATCAACTACTACCGCACCGACATCTTCTGCAACGAGGAAGAGCAGAAGAACTTCATGGAGAAGTACGGCGAGAAGCTTCCGTGCTCCCCCGAGGAGATGGATAACGTCGACTGGGACATGTACGAGAAGTTCGGCGAATTCTTCATGCGCAAGCGTGGAGAGATGCTCGCCGGCAAGCCCGCCGAGAACGATTTCTACGGAATTGCCTACCAGGCGGGCAAAGCGTACGACTTCAGCACGATGCAGATCAACGCCTTCATCTGGCAGTATGGCGGCGACATCTGGGACGAGACCCAGGCCCCGCAGGGTCAGGCCCTCGGCGTGGTCAACTCGCCGGAGGCGGTCGCCGCGCTCGAGCACTATCTCAGGCTGACCCAGTACATGCCCCCCGTGGTCAAGACCGGCGGCATGGACATCTTCAAGACCGACGAACTCTTCCGGGAAGGCACGGTCGGCTCGATGGTCCAGTGGATCGGGTTCGCCGAGTCGGCGATCAGCCCGGAAACCTCGAAGGTCGCCGACAGCGTCGCGTTTGCGCTGCCGCCGGGCCTCCGCGGCGAAGACGGAGAGATCATCCGCTGGGCCAATATCGGCGGTCAGCCCTTCGTCATCATGACGTGGGCCACCGACACCGAGGTCGCGGAGGCGATTGACTTCGTCAAGTGGTGGCTCTCGCCCGAGATCCAGCACCAGTACGCCTCGCAGGGCGGCCAGAGCGCCATGAAGTCGGTGTACGAGGATCCGCGCTACGTGACCTACCGCCCGTGGAACCGGACCTGGGCGCCGGGCCTCGAGTGGCAGAAGGACACCTGGCACATTCCGGAGTTCTTCGAGATCCTCGTGCAGGGCCAGGAGCAGTATGACCTGGCCATCACCGGCCAGCAGGACGCCAAGACCACCCTCGACAACATCGCTGCCTTCCAGGACAAGCTCCTGAGGGAAGCGGGACACATCGAGGACTGATCACCAGCGCCCCCGGCAACAACGGCCGTGCGCCCTGAAGAGCGCACGGCCACTTCACGGCACGCCCTCATGCTGACGATGATTCGATGACCACACAGACCGTCGCCGCTCCCGGCGCCCTGCCGCGCATGCTCGAACTGAGGGCGGACAACTGGGTTCTGGCCTTCATAGTCGCGCTGATCATCTCGATCGCGGCGATGGCCTGGCTGCCCCCCGCCGCGTCCTTCTGGGTGGCGCTTGCCGCCTGGATCCTCGCCGCGGCATCCGCGGTCTACAACGCGTGGGGCCGATACATCGGCGGCCTCCTGGTCGCGCCGGCGATCGCCCTTCTCTTTCTGATGAACATCTTTCCCCTGATGTGGTCGCTCGGCCTGTCGTTCTTCTCCTACCGGGCCAACCGGGCGCGCGCCCCGGTCTTCGTCGGTTTCGACAACTACGCCAACGTCCTCACCGATCCGGTGGTGTGGCAGCGGCTCCAGACCACCGCCGTGCTCGTCATCTCCACCGTGTCGGTGCAGATGGTCATCGGGTTCCTGCTCGCCTTCCTGTTCGCCAAGCAGTTTCCCCTCCGCCGCTATCTTCTCATCCTCGTCCTGACCCCGATGATGCTGTCCTACGTCGCGGTGGGCGCCTTCTTCCGCTACTACTACGAGCCGACCTTCGGCCTCCTGTCGCAGTTCGTCCGGATGTTCACCGGCGAGCCCTATGTGCTCCTCCAGTCGACGGCCGGAGCAATGGTCGGCATCGTCTTCGCCGACGCCTGGATGTGGGCGCCCTTCGTGATGCTGCTCGTCCTCGCCGGGCTCGTCAGCGTGCCCAAGTATCTCTACGAGGCGGCCGCGATCGACCGGGCATCGTTCTGGCGGCGCTTCACCTCGATCACCTTCCCCTATATCCGCGGGCTCCTCATGCTCGCGCTCCTGTTCCGCACGATCGAGGCGTTCAAGCTCTTCGACATCGTCTTCCTGCTCACCGAGGGCGGCCCGGGCGCGTCCACCGAGACGATCTCGATCTACCTGTTCCGCCAGGCGATCCAGTTCAACAGGACGAGCGACGCGACCACGATCTCCTACATCCTTCTCTTCACCGTGATCGTGCTCACCAACCTCTATCTCTACTTCGTCAACCGGCGCGCGCGGGAGACTCAGTGATGACCGACGCCGCACTTCCGAAACTCACCGTGCGACGGAAGTCCCGCGTGTCGCGCGGGATCGGCCATGCCGGGTGGGGCCGCACCTTCTGGGCCGGGCTCGTCAGCCTGATCTACTTCTTTCCGGTGCTGTGGATCATCATGACGGCGTTCAAGTCGCACACCGACGCGCTGGCGGTGCCGCCGAAGTGGTTCTTCACGCCGACGCTGGACAACTTCGTCCAGGTCTTCAGCCGCGCCTATTCCGCCGACGGCGCGGCGGTCGACACCAAGTTCGACCTGTTCTTCTTCAACTCGATCTTCATCGCCGGATCGAGCGTGGCGCTGGCGCTGGTCATCGGGACCCTGGCCGCCTACGGCTTCTCGCGCTACCCGCTCAAGGGCAACCAGACCTACCTGTTCATCATCCTCACGACCCGCATGCTGCCGGCGATCGTGGTGATCATCCCGATCCTGATCATGTTCCGGGTCACGGGCCTGGCCGGCACCTATGTCGGCATCATCCTTCTCTACGCCGCCTTCAACCTGCCGTTCACGATCTGGATGATGAAGAGCTTCTTCGACGAACTCTCGCCCGACGTCGAGGACGCCGCGCGGCTCGACGGCTCGTCGGACACCAAGGTGTTCTTCAAGATCTGCATGCCGCAGGTCTATGCCGGCATCGCCGCGACCGCGGTCTTCGGCCTGATCCTGACCTGGAACGAATATCTCTTCGCCCTGCTGCTCACCGGTATCCAGACCCGCACCGTGCCCGTCGCGATGGCTCAGACTATCGGTGGCGACATCGGCGTCCGCTGGGGCCTGCTCGCGGCAATCGAGACGCTGTTCCTGATCCCGGTCATCCTCGTGGTCTTCTTCCTGCAGAACCATCTGCTGCGTGGTGTGACCTTCGGAACGGTCAAGCGCTGACAGGACACCCATGTCGACCATCGAACTCAAGGACGTCACGAAGTACTTCGGCTCGCTGGCCGCGGTTCGCGATGTCGACCTGTCGGTCGGCGCCGGTGAGACCGTCTGCCTGCTCGGGCCATCGGGCTGCGGGAAGACGACGACGCTCAGGATCGTGGCCGGGCTGGAGGCGGCTTCCGGCGGCGAGGTGTTCATCGCCGGCAGGCGCGTGAACGACCTGTCGCCGGCGGAACGCGACATCGCCATGGTGTTCCAGTTCTACGCCCTCTACCCCTCGCTCACTGTCGGCGAGAACATTGCTTTCCCGCTCTACTACGAGCGCCTGTCGTCCGCCGACCGCGAGCGGCGGGTGCGGAAGGCGGCTGAGACGCTCGATCTCACGGCCGTCCTCGGGCGCCTGCCGGGGCAGGTTTCGGAGGGCGAGAAGCAGCGAGTCGCGGTCGCCCGGGCCATTGTCCGCGACCCCAGCTGCTTCCTGTTCGACGAGCCGCTTTCCCGGCTCGACGTCGAGCTTCGCCACACCATGCGCGGCCAGATCAAGGAAGTGCTCACCGGCCTGTCGAAGGCGACCGTGATCGTCACCCACGACCAGCTCGAGGCGCTCACCATGGCGGACCGCATCGCCATCATGCGGGACGGTCTGATCGAGCAGGTCGCCTCGCCGCACGCGATCTTCGCCGAGCCTGCAAACGTCTTCGTCGCCGGCTTCATCGGCACGCCGCAGATGAACCTGATCGAGGCCACGTTCGCCGAAGTGGCGGAGGGGGAGGCCGAGCTTGCCTTCAGCGATCAGCGGATCCGGCTGCCGGTGAACGGCGCCGCGGCCGGACTCGCCGGCAGCAAGAGCATGACCTTCGGCGTCAGGCCGCGGGCCTTCTCGGTCGCAGGCGCGGCGAGCGAACACACCCTGTCCGGTTCGGTCGAACTGATCGAGCCGATGGGGGCCGAGACCCTGGCCCATGTTCGCTGCGGCGGCCTCGACATCCGGGTGGTCGTGCCGCGCGAGATTCGCCTGAAGCCCGGCCAGGTCGTCCATCTCGCCTGCGACCCCGGACAGGCCCATTTCTTCGACGCCGACGGGAGGGCGGTTCGGTGAGCGACAAGACCTCAACCCCGGAGACCGGCATGTCGCCCCGCACCGCGGGGCTCATCGAATTCACCATCATCGGCCTCTGCATCCTCTCGCTGGTGATGATCTTCCAGCCGTTCTCGCTGCTTCTCTTCACGATCGGCTGCGTGCTGGTCGTGTTCGGCGCGCTGGCCTTCAACCTCGTGCCCCTTGCGGTCCCCGGCGTGCCGCTGCGCTCCGTGGTCACGGCCGGCGTCATCGTCCTCGTGCTGCTCGTGGTGATCGCCGGCCTCGCCATTCTCGCGGCCTGGCTCTACGGCGTCTATTTCGTAACGCCGATCGGATAGATCGGGCGCGGGCCCCGGGAAGGAGCAACGCCGACGATGCCGGCCATCGCCCGGAGTGCGATCCTCGAACGGCTGCAGGATCTGGTCCGCCGCCGCGTGCCGATCGTCGGCGGTGGCGCCGGGACCGGCCTCTCGGCCAAGTGCGAGGAGGCCGGCGGCATCGACCTCATCGTCGTCTACAATTCGGGCCGCTACCGCATGGCGGGACGCGGCTCGGCGGCGGGCCTGCTCGCCTACGGCAATGCCAACGAGATCGTCGTCGAGATGGCGCGCGAGGTGCTGCCCGTGGTGCGGCGCACCCCGGTCCTGGCCGGCGTCAACGGCACTGACCCCTTCGTCCTGATGCCGCAGTTCCTCGCCTCGCTGAAGGCGATGGGCTTCTCAGGCGTCCAGAACTTCCCGACCGTCGGCCTGTTCGACGGCCGCATGCGGGTCGCCTTCGAGGAGACAGGCATGGGCTACGGCCTCGAGGTCGACATGATCCGCGCCGCCCATGAGCTCGACCTGCTCACCACCCCCTATGTCTTCGCTCCCGACGAGGCGGGGGCGATGGCCGAGGCCGGGGCGGACATCGTCGTCGCCCACCTGGGCGTCACCACCGGCGGTGCGACCGGGGCCGTGAGCGCCATGAGCCTCGCCGACTGCGTTCCGGTGATCGATGCCATCGCCGAAGCGGCCATGGCGGTGCGGCGCGACATCATCGTCCTCTGCCATGGCGGCCCGATCTCCATGCCGGACGATGCCGGCTTCATCCTCCGCGAGTGCCGTGCCTGTCACGGCTTCTACGGTGCCTCGAGCATGGAGCGCCTGCCGGTCGAGACGGCGCTCGTTGCGCAGACGCGGAGTTTCAAGGCGATCACGTTCTGACGGCGGCGA
>JAEZEN010000553.1 GCA_023433185.1 Pseudomonadota bacterium
ACTCTCATCCCCACGCATGCAGGCATCGAGATCACGCGCATACGCGACGATTCCGGGCAGTTCTCGCATTCTGCCGCACCTGGATTGGCGATCGAGGCTTCTGTCCGGCACTGCCCTTCGCTAGAGATGCGGCTACACGTACCGCAAGGCCCTCGACCCCCGCGATGATGCCCCCGCAATGAACGCCCCGCGCACGCTCCCCCTCCCCGACGAGGCCGCGACCGTCGCCTTCGCCGAGGACGTGGCGGCCGCGCTGGCGCCGGGCGATCTCGTCGCGCTTTCGGGCGATCTCGGCGCCGGCAAGACGACACTCGCGCGGGCCCTCATCCGGGCGCTCGCCGACGATCCGCGGCTCGAGGTGCCGAGCCCGACCTTCACCCTCGTCCAGACCTACGAGGCGGGCCGGCTGGCGATCGCCCATTTCGACCTCTACCGCCTCGCCGATCCGGGCGAACTCGACGAACTCGGCCTCGACGAGGCGCTCGCGGCGGGCGCCGCGCTGGTCGAGTGGCCGGAGCGGGCCGGCCGGCGGCTGCCTGCCCGTCGCCTCGACATCGCGCTCGCCATGGCCGGCGACGGACGCGTCGCGACCGTCACCGGGGACGCGGCCGTTCTGGCTCGCCTCGTCCGCAGCCGCGCAATCCGCGCCTTCCTCGATCGCGCCGGCTGGCAGGGCGCCGCCCGGCGCCATCTCCAGGGCGACGCCTCGACCCGGCGCTACGAGCGCGTCCACCGCGCCGGGGACGCCGGCGGGGGCACGGGCGTGCTCATGGACTGGCCCCCCGACATCGCCCCGAAGGTCCCCGACCCGCGGGTGATGTTCCGCGCCGGCGACGTGCGCCCGGTGATCGCCGTCGGCGAGGCGCTCCGCGGCCTCGGCCTCTCGGCGCCGGAACTCTACGCCGCGGACGCGGACCGGGGGCTCCTCCTCCTCGAGGACCTCGGTTCCGAGCCGATCCTTCGCGACGGGGCGCCCGACCCCGAGCGCTACCGCACCGCGGTCGACGTGCTCGCGCTGCTTCACGCCGCCCCTCGCCCCGACGCCCTGCCGCTTCCCGACGGCACGGCGCATCCCCTCCCGGCCTTCACGCCGGAAGCGTTCGCCATCGAGGCCGCGATGGTCCTCGACTGGTATGTGCCGCATGCAACGGGCGCCCCGGCGACGCCCGCGATGCGGGGAGAGTTCGCCGAACTCTGGGCCGAAGCGATCGACCGGCTGGCCGCCAGGGAGCGCGGCTGGGTGCTCCTCGACTACCACTCGCCGAACCTCCTGTGGCTGCCCGGCCGGGAGGGCCTCGCGCGGCTCGGCCTCATCGACACCCAGGACCTGATGGTCGGCCCCGCGGCCTACGACGTCGCGTCGCTCTGCCAGGATGCCAGGGCGACGGTGCCGCCCGAACTCGAAGCCGCGCTGGTGGCGCGCTACGTCGCGGCCCGGCAGGCCGGGGATCCGGCCTTCGATGCGGACGGCTTCGCCGAGGCCTATGCGATTCTCGCCGCCCAGCGCGCCACCAAGATCGCCGGAATCTTCGCGCGGCTCGCCGACCACGCCGGAAAGCCCGGCTATCTCAAGCACATCCGAAGACTGCGTGAATATCTCGAACGGAGCCTTGCCCATCCCGCCTTGAGTCGCTACGCGCACTGGTGCAGGACATATCTGCCTCCGCCACCGCCCTGACCGTCCCGACGAGAGCGTTCCCCTTGCAGAAAGCATCGCGTCCCAAACGCGCCATGGTGCTCGCCGCCGGCCTCGGCAAGCGCATGCGGCCGATCACCGCCACGGTTCCCAAGCCGCTGGTCGAGGTCGCCGGCCGCGCCCTCATCGACCATTCCCTCGACCGGCTCGAAAGCGCCGGGGTCGAGACGGCTGTGGTCAACATCCATTATCTGCCGCAACTCATGCGCGCGCATCTCGCCCGTCGGCGCCGGCCGCCGGAGGTGGTGATCTCGGACGAGACGGCGAAGCTCCTCGACACCGGCGGCGGCATCCGCAACGCCCTGCCGCTCCTCGGCGACGAGCCCTTCTACGTGCTCAACTCGGATTCCTTCTGGATCGAGGGCGCGCGGCCCAACCTCCGCTGGCTCGCCGGCGCCTGGGACGATGACAGGATGGACATCCTCCTGCTCCTCGCACCGACCGTGCGCGCCGTCGGCTATCGCGGCGCCGGCGACTTCCGCATGGACACCAACGGCCGCCTCACGCGCCGGCCGGAGCGCGAGGTGGTGCCCTTCGCCTATGCCGGGGCGGCGATCCTCCATCCCCGGATCTTCGACGGCGCCCCGGAAGGTGCCTTCTCCCTCAACCTCCTGTTCGACAGGGCCGGCGAGGCCGAACGGCTCTTCGGCGTCCGCATGGACGGGGTCTGGCTTCATGTCGGAACGCCCGAGGCCATCGGCGACGCGGAAATGTCGATCGCCGACAGCGCAGCCTGACGGAGACGATGGCCGCGCCCCTCAACGTCTTCTCGATCCCGGCCGGCGCACCGTTCCTCACCGTCCTCGCCGAGGCGCTTCTCGATGGCCGCCTCGCCAGGCTCCCCGATCTCCGTGACGACCCGCTGGCGCTGGCCGACGTCACGGTCTTCCTGCCGACCCGGCGCGCCGTCCGCGCCTTCCGCGAGACGCTGATCGACCTGCTCGGGGGCGATGCCGCCATCCTGCCGGTGATCCGGCCGATCGGCGATGCCGACGAGGAGGACCACCTCCTCGACCCGGGCATCGAGGCCGGCGCCGACCGCCTCGCTTTGCCGCCGGCGATCGGCCGCCTGCAGCGCCAGCTCGCGCTTGCCAGCCTGACGCTCGCCTGGGGTCGCGCCGTGCGGCGCGAGTTGCTCGGCCTCGCCCCCGGCGAGACCCTGATGATCCCCGCCTCGGCCGCCGATGCCGCACGCCTCGCCGCCGACCTCGCCCGCCTGATGGACGACATGGAGACTGCCGGCATTCCCTGGGACCGTCTCGACACCCTCGTCCCGGACGAGCATGCCGGCTACTTCCAGGTGACGCTCGACTTCCTCCGGATCGCCTTCGAGACTTGGCCGGCGCACCTCGCCGAATGCGGCCTGGTCGATCCGGCCGCCCGCCGCGACACGCTGATCCGCGCCGAGGCGGTGCGGCTGACCCGCGGTGCCCCCGGGCCGGTGATCGCCGCCGGATCGACCGGGTCGATCCCCGCCACCGCCGAGCTCCTCAAGGCGATCGCCGGCATGGCCGAGGGCGCGGTCGTGCTGCCCGGCCTCGACCGCGACCTCGACGCCCGCGCCTGGGAGGCGATCGGGGAAACCGGCGCCGCCTCGATCGGCCACCCGCAATACGGCCTCAAGCAGCTGCTCGGCCGTCTCGGCATCGCACGCGACAATGTCGCTCCCCTCGGCACGGTCGCCCCTGCCCTCGGCTTCCGCGCCCGGCTCGCGGCGGAGGCGCTTCGCCCCGCCGAAACCACCGATGCCTGGACGACCCTGCGCCACGACTGGATCGAGCCGCGGGCGCTGGCAGCGTCGCTCGCCGGCGTGACCTATCTCGTCGCCCACAACGAGCGCGAGGAGGCGCTCGCCATCGCCGTCGCCATCCGCGAGGCGCTGGAGACGGACGGCACCACCGTCGCGCTCGTGACGCCGGACCGGGCGCTCGGCCGCCGCGTCGCCACCGAACTGCGCCGCTGGAACCTCGAGATCGACGATTCCGCGCCCGTGCGGCTCGACCTGGCGCCCGAAGGCATCTTCGCCCGCCTCGTCACGGAGGCCGTCGCCGAACCGGCCGAGCCGGCCCGGCTCCTCGCCCTCCTCAAGCATCCCTTCGCCGCCTTCGGCCTCGACCCGGAGGAGTGCCGCCGGGGGGCGCGCATCCTCGAACTCGCCGTGTTCCGCGGGCGCCGCGGCCACGGCGGCATCCATCGCCTTTCCGCCATGCTGGCCGAGGCGCGGGCCGAGACGGAGGCCGAGGGCGCCCGCGTGCCCGCCGCCCGGAAGCGCCTCAGGGCAGGCGACTGGGCGCTCGCGGCCCGGCTTGCGGAACGGATCGAGACCATCCTCGGGCCGCTCGACACCGCCTGCCGGAACGGCGGCAAGATCGCCGCGGCCGACGCGGCCCGTCTCCTGATCGACGCGCTGGTCGCCGCCGCCTCGACCGGCCGGGGTCAGGAGGCGACCGGCCTCTTCGCCGGGGCGGGCGGCGATGCGCTCGCCACCCTCCTCACCGGCATCGCCGAGGAGACGCGCCTCGAGATCGCTCCGGCCGAATGGCCGTCGCTGTTCGCCACGCTGATGTCCGGCGCGTCGCTGACGCGGCCGCCCGGCGCCGACCAGCGTGTGCACATCTGGGGCACGCTGGAGGCCCGCCTCCAGTCCGCCGGCCTGATCATCCTCGGCGGCCTCGACGAGAAGGTCTGGCCCGCCGAGACGCGCACCGATCCGTGGCTGTCGCGGGCGATGCGCTCCGAGATCGGCCTGCCGCCGCCGGAGCGTCGGCTCGGCCAGGCGGCGCACGACTTCGCCGAGGCCTTCGCGGCGCCGCGGGTGATGCTGACCCGCGCCGAGAAGCGCGGCGGCGCGCCGACCGTCGCCTCGCGCTGGCTGCAGCGCCTCTTCGCCCTCGCCGGCCAGGACGCGGAGCGCCCCGTCCGGACCCGCGGCGTGGTCTATGTCGAGCTTGCC
>JAEZEN010000598.1 GCA_023433185.1 Pseudomonadota bacterium
CTCCCAGCCTCCCCCTTGCAGGGGGAGGGGATGGCGCCGGTGGTGAGGGTGGGGATGCCCGCAGTCGAGACGCGGGAGCCGGGCCCGCGGCTCTCCGATGTCGTCGAGCGGCTGCAGCGCGCCTCGCGGAGCGAGGGGCCGCGGCTGGTCGAGGGCTGGCTCGACCGGCTCGATGCGAGCGGCCGCTACGCGCTCATCAAGCTCGTCGCCGGCGGCCTCCGCATCGGCGTCTCGGCGCGCCTCGCCAAGCAGGCGCTGGCGGCGATGGGCGGCAGGGAGGTCAACGAGATCGAGGAGGCATGGCCGGGCCTCGCGCCGCCCTATGTCGACCTCTTCGCCTGGCTCGAGGGCCGCGGCGAGCGGCCGGAATCGAACGTCCGCGCCCCGTTCCGCCCGGTCATGCTGTCGCATGCGCTGGCCGATGCCGATCTTGCCGCGATCCGGCCGGAAGACTATGCCGCCGAGTGGAAGTGGGACGGCATCCGTGTCCAGGCCGTGCGCGAGGCCGGCGTCGCGCGGCTGTACACGCGGACCGGCGACGACATTTCGCGGACCTTCCCGGACCTCGTCGACGCCCTCGACTTCGAGGGCGCGGTGGACGGCGAACTGCTGATCGGCAGCGAGGAGGGTGGCGTCCTGCGGCTCGGCTCGTTCTCCGATCTCCAGCAGCGGCTCAACCGCAAGACCGTCTCGGCAAAGCTGATGGAATCGCACCCGGCGGTGATCCGCGCCTATGACTGCCTCGTCGACGGCGGAGAGGATCTCCGCACGCTGCCGTTCCGCGTGCGGCGGGCGCGGCTCGAGGCGCTGGTCGGCCGCTCGTCGTCGCCGCGCATCGACCTCTCGCCGCTGGTGCCTTTCCCGGATGGCGCCGCGCTCCAGGCGCTCCGCGCCGCACCGCCCGAGCCGATCATCGAGGGCCTGATGCTCAAGCGCTGGGACTCGGCCTACGAGCCCGGCCGGCCGAAGGGGCCGTGGTTCAAGTGGAAGCGGGACCCGCACACCGTCGACGCCGTGCTGATGTATGCGCAGCGCGGCCACGGCAAGCGCTCGTCCTACTACTCGGACTACACCTTCGGGGTCTGGGACGATGGCGAGGACGGTGCGGTGCTCGTACCGGTCGGCAAGGCCTATTTCGGCTTCACCGATGCCGAGCTGGTCGAGATCGACCGGTTCGTGCGCAACAATACCGTCAATCGCTTCGGGCCGGTGCGCGAGGTGGTCCACGAGGCGGCCAGGGGACTGGTGCTGGAGGTCGCCTTCGAGGGGCTGCAGCGCTCCGCGCGCCACCGTTCCGGCATCGCCATGCGGTTCCCCCGCATCTCCCGGCTCCGCTGGGACAAGCCGCCGTCGGAGGCCGACCGGCTGGAGACGCTCGCCCGGCTGCTTGCGGGCTGACCCTTTCCAACAACCCCCGCGATTCCCTATATGAAGGGCAGGAGGAGGGCACGGAGACGGACATGGGCGACACGCTCACACGCTTTCTCGGCGGCTCGCCGGGCCGGATCGCGATCCAGTTGATCGCGATGTCGTTCGTCGTCGGCATCATCCTGAGCGTTCTCGGGGTCTCGCCCTACGACATCCTCGCCGGCCTCGAGCGGCTCGTCCGACGCATCTACGACATGGGCTTTGGCACGATCGAGTGGATCTTCCGCTACTTCCTGCTCGGTGCGGTGGTGGTCGTCCCGGTCTGGCTGATCATGCGCCTCCTCAGGATGGGCCGGCGCCCGCAGCAATAGCCGCCGCGGCGCCATCATGTGCTAGAAGCGGGCCGGAGATTCCCCGGTCCGGCCCGTGCCTTCCGATTCGACGATCCGCCCCTTCGACGTGACGCATCGCGGCGTGCTCGCCATCGCGCTGCCGATGACGCTCGCCTATCTCTCGACGCCCGTCGTCGGCGTGGTCAACCTCGGGGCCGTCGGCCAGGTCGGCGACCCGGCCATGGTCGGCGGCGTGGCGATCGGCGCGCTCGTCTTCAACTTCATCTTCGCGACCTTCAATTTCCTCCGCTCGGGGACGACGGGCCTCGTCGCCCAGGCGGTCGGCGGCGGCGACCGTGCCGCAGCCTCCGCGTGGCTCGCCCGGGCACTCATCCTGTCTCTGGTCATCGGCTTCGCGGTCGTGCTGCTGCGCGAGCCGATCGTTTCGGTCGGCCTCCGGCTGATCGGCGGCAGCGACGCCGTGCAGGCGGCGACCCGCGACTACTGGAACGTCCGGGCGCTCGCCACGCCCTTCGCGCTCGCCAATTACGTGATCCTCGGCTGGCTGATCGGCCTCGGCCGCGCCGGCCTCGGGCTTGCTCTCCAGATCGCCCTCAACGGCGTCAACATCGTCCTCTCGCTGGTCTTCGTGCTGCAGTTCGATCTCGGCGTCGCGGGGGTCGGCTGGGCGAGCTTCGCCGCCGAGGCCGGCGCCGCGCTGCTCGGTTTCGCGGTGATCCTCCGCCTGACCGGTGGCGCAGACTGGCCGCGCCTGGCGCGCATCATCGAGCGGGCCGGGTTCCTGCGCATGATCGCGGTGAACCGCGACATCATGATCCGCTCCTTCGCGCTCCTCCTCGCCTTCGGCTTCTTCACCGCACAGAGCGCCCGTGGCGGCGACGTCGCGCTTGCCGCCAACGAGATACTCCTCAACTTCACCATGCTCGCGGCCTTCCTCCTCGACGGCCTCGCCGCGGCCGCCGAGCAGTTCGCCGGCCGCGCGGTGGGCGCCCGTCATCGGCCCGCCTTCGAGCGCTCGCTCCGCCTCGTCATCGGCTGGGGCTTCGGCGTGGCGCTGGCCGCCGGCGCCGCGGTGCTCGTCCTCGGTCCGTGGCTCATCGACACGATGACGACCAGTCCGGAGGTCCGGGCTGCGGCACGCCTCTACCTGCCCTATGCGGCGCTGGTGCCGCTCGCCGGCACGCTGGCCTACCAGATGGACGGGATCTTCATCGGCGCCACCTGGTCGGCCGAGATGCGCAACATGATGCTCGTCTCGCTGGTCGTCTATTTCGCGGTATGGGCGGTGCTCGCGCCGCCGCTCGGCATCACCGGCCTGTGGATCGCGCTTCTCGTCTTCGTCGGGGTCCGCGGCCTCACCCTCCTGTGGATCACCCGCTGGAAGGTCGAGGCGGTGTTCGCGGGGCCGCAGTGAGGGCCGTCGCCGGCCATGGCGTCTTCGTCTACGAGCCCGAGCGCGCCGTCGCGGCCTTCGGCTCGCCGGCGGGCGTCGCTGCGGCGATGCGGACTATGGGCATGGGCCACGCCTGGCTCCGGGTCCATGGCCGCGACGGCGCCTGGCGGAGCGAGGCCAATGCCGAACTGCTCGCCGCCCTCCGCGCCGGCGGCATCGCCGTTGGCGTGTGGGGCTGGTGCGACGGCAATGCGGTCGAGCGCGACATCGCCAATGCGCACGCGGCGATCGAGGCCCATGCGCCGGACGCCTACATCGCCGACATCGAGCCGGGCGTCCGCGGTGCCCGTTGGACGGCGGCGGATGCGGCGCGCTTCGCCGGCGCGGTCAAGGCGCGGCTCGGGTCACGGCCGCTGGTCGTCTCGGGGCCGGGCCTGCCCGGGCCCGCGGCGGCGGCGGCGATAGCGGCGATGGACGGCATTGCCGATGCCTTCGCGCCGCAGGCCTACTGGTTCGACGGGCCGGATGCGGCGTCCGCGGCGGCGGCGCGATTGCCCGCCGATGATCCCGTGGCCTTCGTCAGCCTCTGCCTTCGCCATTGGCGGAGCGTCGTCACCAAACCGCTCATCGTCACCGGCCAGGCTTGGTGGGGCGAGGCCGAGGGCTGGACGCAGGAGATCGCCGAAGCCAGGCTCGCGGCCTTCCTCGAAGGCTTCAACGACTATGACGGGATCGCCGGCCTCAACTGGTGGAACCTCGCCGCGCCCGATGCGATGTCGGCCCGGATGCGCGACCTGATCGCGGCCGCCCGGCTCGACCGCCGCTTCGCTCACGCGGCGAGCATGCGGTAGGCCTCCGGGTCGGCGCCGACCGCCTCGGCAAGCGTGGCGAAGCCGCGCTCCGCGAGCAGGCGCGGCAGGGACGCGATGATGCTGCCGGGAAGTGTCGGCCCCCGGAAGATCAGCCCGGTATAGAGCTGGACGAGGTCGGCGCCCGCGAGAACCTTGGCGAAGGCGGTTTCCGGCGAATCGACGCCGCCCGCCCCGACCAGCACCATGTCGGGCCCGGCGAGGGCCCGCGCCCGTGCCAGCATCGCGGTCGAGCGGAGGAAGAGCGGCCGGCCGGAAAGCCCGCCGGCCTCGCCGGCATGGCGGTGGCCCGCGACCTCCGTCCGCGACACCGTCGTGTTGGCGACGATCAGTCCTTCGATGCCGGTTTCCCGTGCGATGCGGACGACGGCAACCAGCGCCTCGTCATCGAGGTCGGGCGAGATCTTGACGAGCAGCGGGACGCGCCGTGCCGCGCCGTCGCGCGCCGTGACGACGGTTCGGAGCAGGCGCGCAAGGTCGCTCGCTTCATGGAGGCCGCGCAGTCCCGGCGTATTGGGCGAGGAGATGTTGATCGCGATGTAGTCGGCGACGTCGGCGAAGCGCGCGACACCCCTGGCGTAGTCGTCGATCCGGTCGGAGCTGTCCTTGTTGGCGCCGACATTGACCCCGACGATGCCGCGGCGCCGCCTTCGCGCCGCAAGGCGCGCGTGGACGGCATCTTGGCCCTCGCTGTTGAAGCCGAAGCGGTTGACGAGGGCTTCGTGCTCGGGAAGGCGGAAGAGCCGCGGCGTCGGGTTGCCCGGCTGCGACCGCGGCGTCACGGTTCCGACCTCGACGAAGCCGAAGCCCAGGCCGAGAAGCGCATCGGGCACCTCGGCGTGCTTGTCCATGCCCGCAGCCATGCCGATCGGGTTGGGGAAGTCGAGGCCAAGCAGCGTGCGGCGCAGTCGCGGGTCCGGTGTCGGGGCCCGGGGCACCAGCCCGCAGGCAAGCGCCTGGAGCGCGAGGCGGTGCGCCCGCTCGGGGTCGATCCGGAAGAGAAACGGCCGGGCCAGCGGCCAGAGGCCGGTCACGGCAGGTCGTCCGGAAAACGATGGCTCCCGCCCTCGAGGGGCAGCGGCCGCACCCAGAGCACCGCCGACAGCGGCAGCGGCCCGTAGAGGTGCGGGAAGAGGTCGCCGCCCCGCGACGGCTCGTGACGGAGGGCGGCGCCGAGGGCGCCGGCATCGACCGCCGCGAGCACGAGGTCGTCCCGGCCGGCAAAATGGCGGCGCGCCGTCTCGCGCACCTGGGCGGCGGTCGAAAAGTGGATGTAGCCGTCCGCGATGTCGACCGGAGCGCCGGCGAAGGTGCCGGTCGCCTCGGCCGCCTGCCACAGCGCCGCCGGAGCGATCTTGTAGATGACGATCATGGCTGAGCCCGTTCGCAGCGATTGGTAGGGGCCAGTACGCGGGGAAGCAAGAGGATGTCCGCCGGAAATCGCCGACCGGCGGCGTCCGTGAACCGCGTGGCGTCTTCCGCGTTGTAGGCCGAACTCCCCCGCGGAGGGCGGCCTGGCCGAAGCGAGGTCCCGGACTGCCGCTCCCGTGACCACAGGCCCGGCAGCCAAGGCAGGAGAAGGCGGATGTTGCCCAGCGACCTCGACCGAGCGCTTCACGCGGTGTGCGGAGCGGCGGCCGGCGATCACGGTGCTCCGGTTTCGGCGGACGAGATCCTGAGCCGCATGGGTGATCCGCCGCCGGCTGCCGAACTTGCGAAATGGCTCGGTGAACTCGCTTCGCGCAAGCTCCTGCGGGCAAAGGGAGACGGTTGGACGGTGACGAACGAGGGCTGGCGCGCCATCAATCTCCTGCCGAGCGAGGCCGATCGTTGACTGGCGCGCCAGCGGCTTCCCGCATTCTGCCCTGCCGCGGGCGACGCGGCAGGTCAGGTGCGCCGCTTCGTCCGGGCTGAAGCGCGGTTCGCCGTCGGCGTGTCCTGCACCTCGTCCAGGGTCGGCTCGGACGGTGCGATGCCGCCGGCGTCCCCGTCGCCTCCGGCCTCGGCCGTCGCGGCGAGTTCCGCTTCCGCCGCGGCCCAATGCTCGGCGTCCTGCCCTTCGGGCCGACCCGCCTCTTCCCAGATCCTGTAAGCGCGATGTGCAATCCGCTCGTGTCTTTCGGTCATCTTCGCCTCCTTGAACCGCGCTCAACGCGCCCGGTGTCGCGGTGTTCCGCCCGGGGCCTGCCCCGGGGACCCGCTGGTCTCTCCACCGGTGCCCCGCGGGATTTCAGCGCTTGCAAAGCGCCGGGCGATTGGGAATCGTCGGCCGGAGTGAGAGGACCGGCGGCCTTGCGGATGTCCCGCGCCGGTCAACGAGGCTCGCGTTGTGCCGTCCATGCTCGAGACCTTCATCGCCGGCAGTCCGACGCTTGCGGTCGTCGCGGCCGTCATTGTCGTCCTTTTCCTCGCGCTCGTCCTCGCCGCGGCGATCGCCAACGGGCGCGACCGGCGGTCGAACACGGCTGCGCGGGCGGAGCCGCGGGGCGGCCCGGAGGACCACGACGAACGCGATCGATCCGACCCGACCCATCTTCCGCTGTCGGCGCCGGCCTCACCCGAGGCCGCCCGCCGCGGCTTCGGCCTGGCGGCGCTGGTGCTCGCCTTCGCGATCGGACTCGCCGCAGGCATCGGGGCGATGGCGACGGCGCGGGACGACATCGCGGCGGGGCTCGCCCAGCTGGCATCGCTCGTCGCTTCGGATGACGGGGACCCTGGCGCCGGCGCGGCGCCGGAGGAAGGTGGCGTCGAAGCGCGCGCCTCCGGCGCGGACGCCCCGCGGCAGGTGGACGGCGACGTTGCGGCGCGTCTCGCCCGCGTCGCGGCGCGCCGGGAGGAGACGCTCCCCCGC
>JAEZEN010000320.1 GCA_023433185.1 Pseudomonadota bacterium
TGCTCGCGCCGGCCGCTCGCGGCCGCGGAGCCGGTGGGCCGATGCGGATGCGCCGACGGCGGAGGAGGCCCGGCGGTGCCTGAGGTCTCGCCCAAGCGGTCGCGCCGCCGCCCGGCGCGAAGCGTCTCCGGGGAGGGGAGGAAGCGACATTTTCGGTGTCATGTAGCCCCGTTTGGTGTCAACAAGGCCAGCCAACCCGACTTGAGGAGACTGTGTGCATGACTGCCCCCGGATACCGCTTCGCGACGCGTCTCAATTCGTTCCGAAACGGACCTGCGGGCCGCGTGCCGGTCGGCGATGCGATCCGCGCGATCGCCGCCGTGCCCGGGATATCCGCGGTGGAGCTGAACTATCCCCAGCACTTCGTCGCTTCCGATGGCGAGGACATCCTGGCCCTCGCGACCGACGCCGGGCTCGCGGTCACCGCGCTCAACCTCCGTTGGGACGGCCCGCAATTCGCGCTCGGCGCCTTCACGCATCCCGATGCGGGATCGCGCGAGGAAGCGGTGCGGGTCGCGAGCGCGGCGGTCGACCTCGCCGCCGAGAAGGGCATCGAGCACGTCATCCTGTGGATGGGGCCGGACGGCTTCGACTACCCCTTCCAGGCAGACTACCGGGCGCTGTGGGAGATGGAGATCGACGGTTTCCGCCGTGTCGCCGGGCGCAATCCGGCGATCCGGGTCAGCGTCGAGTACAAGCCGAACGACCCGAGGCGGGTGTCGCTCATCCGCTCCATGGCGGAATCGCTGCTCGCGGTTGCCGATGTCGGCTTGCCAAATTTCGGGGTCACGCTCGACCTCTGCCACGTGCTGATGGCGGGCGAGCATCCGGCGGCGGTGGCGGCCATGGCGATCAGTCGGGGAAAGCTGTTCGGGGTGCACCTCAACGACGGCTACGGCCCGGCCGACGACGGCATGATGGTCGGCTCCGTCCATCCCTGGCACATCCTCGAGCTTCTCCTCGAAATGCGGCGGGGCGGCTTCACCGGCACGATCTATTTCGACACCTTCCCCGACCGCGTCGACCCCGCCGCCGAGGCGGCCGCCAACGTCGCCTCCATCCGCCGGTTCGAGCGCATGCTCGACCGCATGCCGCTCGCCGAGCTCGATCGGCTGCGGTCGGCGCAGGACGCGGTCGGCGCGATGCGACTGGTCCAGGACGTTGCCTTTGGCGACCGCGATGGTTGACGGCCGCCGCCCGCGGGTGGTCGTGTTGGGCAGCGTCCACATGGACCTCATCGCCACCGCCCCCAGGCTTCCCGGGCGCGGGGAGTCGGTCTCCGGCGGCACCTTCGCGATGGCGCCCGGCGGCAAGGCCGGCAACCAGGCCTGCCAATGCGCATTGGCCGGCGCCGATGCGGCGATCCTGACACGCCTCGGCGACGACGAGTTCGGCCGGACGCTGAGGACGGCACTCGCCGCACGCGGCGTCGACGTTTCGGCCATTGTCATGGACCGCGAGGCGGCGACCGGAGCGAGCACGGTGCTGGCCGCGGAGGGCGACTACCAGTCGATTATCGCGCCGGGGGCCGCGGGCCGGCTGTCGGCGTCCGACATCGATCGGGCCCGGCCGATGATCGAGGCGGCAGACGCGCTCCTCCTCCAGTTCGAGATCGACCCGGCGATTTCGGCTCATGCCGCGGCAATCGCGGCGGCGGCCGGAAAGACGGTGGTGCTGAACGCCTCGCCCGCACCGGAGGGCTGGGACGCGCTGCCGGCGGCGCTCCGCCAGGCCACGCGCATCCTCGTCGTCAATTCCGTCGAGGCGGCCCGGCTGAGCGGCCGGGCGGAACTTGCAGCAGGCGAAGCGGCCGCGACGCTCGCCTCGCGGACCGGTATGCCCATCGTCATCGTGACGCTCGGCGGCGCCGGGAGCGAAGGCATTGCCGGAGCCGAGACGGTGCGGCAGGCGGCGTCTCCCGCGACGGTCATCGACACCGTCGGCGCCGGCGACGCCTTCCTCGGCACGGCGATCGTCGCGCTGATCGAAGGCGCCCCGCTCGCCGTGGCTCTTCGTCGGGGGGCGGCTGCGGGCGCCATCGCGGTGTCGCGGCGCGGCGTCTACGACGCCTTGCCGCCGCGAGACGCAGTCGACCGCTATCTCGCTGCCGCGGGGGACATCTGATCCCTCACCCGAGGGGACGCGCCGCCGCCTTCGCATAGCGGCCGGCCCACGGACGCAGCGTCTCGAAGGCGGCGCTCGCGGCCAGCACATCGGCATCCGCGTAACGGCGCCCGATGATCTGCAGGCCGACCGGCAGGCCGTCGATCTCGCCGGCGGGAATGGAGGCCGCCGGGTGTCCGGTGAAATTGACCGGGTAGGTCAGGCACCAGCCGATCAGCGGGTCGACGGCTTCGCCGTTGATCGCGCTCGGGCCGACGGTGTTGCCGTCGGCGGCGTTCTTCACCGGCATCGCGGCGAGCGTCGGCGTGTCGATCAGGTCGTAGGTGCCGAAGGCGCCCTGCACCGCGTCGTAGACCTCGCTGCGGATCCCCTGGTCCCGGAGGAGGTCGGTGATCGTCATCTTCTGGCCGATCTCGATCCACTGCAGATACTCGGGCGGGAAGTCGCGGGCGTGGTCCTTGAGAAGATCGAGGCCGAAGCTCTTCATCGTCTCGAACGTGCCGAGATTGAGCGGCATCATCAGCCGCGACCAGGCATCGCTCAGTTCGCGCTGGCTCCGCCTGATGCCGAGCGTCACCGGCTCGACATGAGCGCCCGCCTGCTCGAAGGCCCGCACTGCCTCCGCGACCACGGCGGCGATCCGGGGGTCGACCGGGAAAACGTCGAAGTCGGCGCTGTAGCCGATCTTCCAGCCCTTGATGTCGCGCTTCATCAGCGCCGCGAAATCCGGCTGTTCGTCGAGCGCCAGCGGATCGGCGGGGTTGTAGCCGGAGAGCGCGGTGAGGGCGATGGCTGCGTCCTCGACGGTGCGGGTCAGCGGCCCCTCGTGGACGAAGGGCAGATCGCCGGCAAAGGCGTTGGGCCGGATGACAACCGGAATCCGGCCATAGGAGGCCTTGTAGCCGTACACGCCGCACCAGGCGGCCGGGATGCGGATCGAGCCGCCGGCATCGGTGCCTTCGGCGAGCGGCAGGAGCCCGTCGGCTACCGCCGCCGCGCTGCCGCCGGACGAGCCGCCGGCGTTCAGCGTCGTGTCGAAGGGGTTGCGGGTCGGTCCGAACAGCGGGTTGTCGCAGGTGCCGCGGAGTCCCATGACCGGCGCGTTGGTCTTGCCGACGAGGACCGCGCCGGCCTTCTCGATGCGCTCGGCGAAGGGGCAGTGCCACTGCGCGATGTTGTCCTTGAGGGCACGCACGCCGCCGAAGGTGGTCGGCCAGCCGGGCTTGAAGTCGAAGAGGTCCTTGATCGCCGACGGCACGCCATGGAGCGGGCCGAGGGGGTCGCCGCGCATCACGGCCTCCTCGGCGGCCCTGGCGCTCTTCCGGGCGCCTTCGGGGTCGAGGAAGATGAGGGCGTTCAGGCTCGGGTTGCGGGCTTCGATCCGCGCCAGCGTCGCGTCCATCACCTCGACGGGCGACACCTCCTTCGCGGCGATGCGGCGGGCGATCTCCGCCGCGCTCAGGTAGGCCAGATCATCGCCCGTCATCGCCGGTCCTCCTGTCCCGTTCCTACCCGTCCAGCCGCCGCATCAGGTCGTGCGTGCGGCCATAGAGGTCCTTGAAGACCTGGTATTGCCGGCCGTAGACCGCGGCGGTCTTGGCGTCGGGCGCGACCTCGGAGGCGACCGGGTTCCAGGACCGGATGTCCTCCCGTCGCACGTCGCCGACAGCGAGGGCGGCGAGAAAGGCGTCGCCGTAGCTCGCCCCGATGGTCTTGTCGCGGATGATCTGGGTGCGGCCCGACACGTCGGAGGTCGCCTGCGACCACACCGCGTTCTTGGTGCCGCCGCCGACGGCATAGATCGCCGCGGGGTCCGCCCCGGCCTCGAGATAGGTCTCGAGGACATGGTTGGTGCCATTGGCGATCCCCTCGAGCAGCGCGCGATAGATGTCGCCGCGCCCGTGGGTCAGATTGAGGCCGAACAGTACGCCCTTCGCGAAGGGATCGTGGATCGGGGTCCGCTCTCCGGAGAAATAGGGGAGGAGGACGAGGCCCCTCGCGCCCGGCGGCGAGCCCTCCGCCTCGGCGGCGAGCGTGATCATCGCCGTTGCCGGGTCGAGATCGCGGGCGAGGTTGTCGCGGAACCAGTGGGTGAGGGTGCCGCTCGTCGCCAGCCCCGACATCGAGGCGTGCTGTCCGGGAAAGAGCCAGGGCGCGTACCACAGCCGCGGATCGCGAACCCGCTCCGGCGTGATGGCGATGATGAAGATGGTCGATCCGTACATCAGCATCATGTCGCCGGGATCGAGCACCCCGACGCTCACCGCCTCGGCCGCGGCGTCGATCGTGCCGACGATGACCGGGGTGCCTTCGGCGAGGCCGGTCTCCTCGGCGGCGCGGGCGGTCACGCCGCCCGCGATGTCGGTGGTCCAGGACGGTTCCGGCAGCATCGCGAGGTCGACGATCTCGCGGGTGAGGGCGTCGCCATAGCCGAGCTGGTCGACGAGGTAGAGCGGGCTGGTGCTCGAGGCCGAGTAATGGTCGATGGTGAAGGCGGCGGTCAGCCGGTGGACGAGATACGAGGTCGAGTTCAGGATCTTGTGGGTGCGGGCGAAGATCTCTGGCCGGTTGCGCTTCAGCCACAGGATCTTAGGGCCGACCGACTGCGAAGTGAGGGCGTTGCCGCAACCGTCGAGGATGGCATCCTCGCCGATCGCCGCCGTCAGGTCCTCGATCTCGCGCGCCGCCCGCGTGTCGACGCCGTAGAGCACCGCGTTCATGAGCGGCGTGCCCTCCGCGTCGACCGGCAGCATGCAGGGGCCGATGGCGCTCATCCCGACCGACCGGATGTCGGCGGGCGCGATCCCGGTCTCGGCGATCAGCGCCCTCGAGATATGGGTGACGTCGTCCCACCAGTCCTCGCGCGGCCGGTGCTCCGCCCAGCCTGGCTGCGGCACCAGCATCTTGTGGGGGCTGGCCGCCGAGGCGAGGATCCGCCCCGTCTCGTCGACGAGGACGCCCTTCGATTCGAACGTTCCGATGTCTATTCCGAGATAGGCCTTCATTCGGGGTAATCGTCGCGGTCGAGGCTGAGCCCGCCGTCGATCCCTGCAAGGCCGGCCACGAGCAGCTGCGTGAGGCCGGCGAGATCGGCGATGTCGCAGACCTCGAGCGAGGAGTGGGTGTAGCGGCACGGGAAGCCGAGGTCGATCACGGCGACGCCGCCATTGACCAGCTGCACGTAGGACGAGTCGGTGAGCGCTCCGATATGGGCGCTCTTCTGGAGCGGGATTCCCTCGCGCCGGGCGGTCTCGGCGAAGAGCCGGACGAGGGCGGGATGCGGAATGGTGCCGTTGAGCGTGCCGCGACCGTGAAAGCTGTAGAGGCTCATGGCCGGGCCGCAGCCGAGCCGGATGTCGCCGCGCGCCGTCATGTCCGGCGTGTCGGTGGCGAGCATCAGGTCGAGCTGGATGGCGATGTCGGGGGCGAGCACGTTGGCCGCGGTCAGCGCGCCGCGGAGATTGTACTCCTCGAGCACCGAGAAAACGAAGTGGATCGTCGGCCGCTTCCTCGCGTCCCGGAGCGCGCGGGCCACCTCGACCATCACCGCACACGCCGCCCGGTCGTCGACCGAGGTGCCGGCGATGCGGTCGCCGGCCAGTTCGACGACCTTCGGCGCGTAGACGATGGGCGTGCCGATGTCGACGCCCGCGGCCAGCACCTCCGCCGCGCTCGAAAGCCCGACGTCGACATAGAGTTCGGGATAGGGGAGGACGCGGTACTTCTCGTCGGGCGTGGTGGCGTGGTGGCTCTTGTTGGCGATGACGCCCGGCACGTCGCGGCCCTCGCCGACGCAGAGCAGCACCGACTGCGCCGGCAGCGCCTTCTCCGGCACGCCGCCGAGGCGCTCGACCCGGATCAGGCCGTTGGCCTCGACCTTGCGGACGACGAGGCCGAGCTGGTCCATATGCGCAAACAGCATGATACTCGGCGCATCCTCGGCCCCGTCGAGGGTGGCGATGAGGTTGCCGAGCCGGTCGACGCTGGTGGCGAAGCCGAGCGCCTTCATCTCGGCGGCGAGGCGGCGCCGGACGCGGCCCTCGTAGCCGCTCAGGCCGGGGATCATCATCAGGTCGGCCGTGAGGGCGCGGAGCCGGTCCTTGAGGCCGGCGTCGCCGCCTTTCGTGGTCCTCCTCTTCGCCATGATCAGCCGCCCCGCGCGGCGCGGACGAGCCGCATGAACTCGGCGGCGCGCTCGGGGTCGACCGGGTTCCAGGTATCGCCGTCGACCTTGAGCGACGAGCCGACGATGCAGCCGTCGGCGATACGCAGCACGTCGGCGACGGTGGCGTGCTTGACGCCGGTATTGGCGAGCACCGGGGTGCTCGGCAGGGCGGCCTTCACCGCCTCGAGGTCGGTCATCTCCGCCGCCTCGCCGGTGATCGCGCCCGAGACGAGGATGGCGTCGGAGATCGATGAGAACACCGCGCTCCGTGCCCGGTCGGCGAGGCTCCGCCGGTCGAGCGACCAGGCGAATTCGGCCGAGACGTTGTAAAGGAGGGCGAGGTCCTTCCGGCCGAGGCGGTCGCGGTAGCGCATCGCCGCGCCGGCATCGGGGTTCCAGGGGCCCATGTCGGAGGCATAGGTGCCGGTGAAGATCTCGCGGGCGAAGGACGCCCCGGTCGCGGCGGCGAGCGCCATGCTGCTCATCGGGTCCCACAGCACATTGACGCCGAAGGGCACCGTGATCTCGGCCCGGAGCGCGCCGATGACATAGGCCATTGTCGCGGTCGAGGCGGTATCGACGCTGAACTCGTAGGGCCTGTCGTTCTCGTTGCCGAACATCACGGCATCGAAGCCCGCTGCCTGGAGCGCGCGAAGGTCCTTGCGGGCATTCTCGACGAGGCCGCCGATCCCCGCTTCGGCGTCATGAAGCGGCGCGCCCGGCAGGGCCCCGAGATGAACCATCGCGATGGCCACCTTGCCGTCACCGAAAACGCGCCTGAACTTGTCCGTCATTGTCATTCCCCTGTTCGTGCGGGCGCCACTCTGGCGTCACGCGGCGGGGAGGACAAGGGGCGGGCAGGCGCGCCGGACGAAAAGGCCCCGCAAACCGACAAGAGCGATCTGCGGGGCCGCTTCGGGTCGGACCGCTCCGACCCGGGGTAGCAGGGCTATTCGGTCTGCGGCCAGTCCGCCTCCGGGCAGAACTGGCGGATGGCGTTCTGGTCGCCGCTGCCCTTGGCGTCCGCGCACTGGGCTTCGTTGGCCGCGTTGTCGGCCGACTCATCCATCACCGCGCCCGGTACGACGGTCTGCGGCCAGTCCGACTCCGGGCAGAACTGGCGGATGGCGTTCTGATCGCCGCTTCCCTTGGCCTCGGCGCACTGAGCGGCGTCGAGGGTCTGCGCGGTGGCCGGGATGGAAGTCATCGCCCCGGCGCTCATCAGGATGGCGGCAGAGGCGGCAATCGTGCGGATCAAGGTCATGGCGTTTCCTTGCATGGTCGGATTCGACGAGGGCGGAACGCCGCGCGCGGGGACCGGTTCCCGCGACAAGGGACGGAGGGGACACCCGGTAGAAAAAAGGTCCGAACGGCGGGAACCATCCGGCGGCGAGCGAGTTATCGGCTCATCGGGAATGCCAGTTTCCCCCAGCCCGCGTTCCCGATGGGCGTGCACTAAGGCCGTCTTCCATGCTCACGCGGAAGACGGCCTTTCTTCTTCCCGCGGCCGGCCGGCGCGGTTGTTCCTTTCCATGAAGACGGCGTCCCCGCCGTAGCCGCGGAGCTTCTCCGACATGCTCCGCCCGACGGGGCGGAACCCGAATCGCGACCAGAACCCGGCGGTGCCGTAGACGGACACGAGAGCGGTGGTCGGATAGGCCGCAGCGACGTCGAGGAGCCGGCGCACAGCTGCGGCGGAGGCTCCCTGGCCGCGCATCTCCGGGGCGACGACGACATCGTGGAGATAGAACTGGTCGGTATCCGCGGCGAGGCTTCCGAGAAGGGATCCGAGGGCCGGCGGCGACCCCTGGCGGATGGGATGCGCGATCGCATAGCCCGCAACGCCCGAAGGTGCCTCCAGCACCAGGCAGCCGTGCGGGAACAGCGCCAGCCGCTCTGCGAAAACGGCGCGGCCCTCGGGGAGATCGGGATGGCACCGGGCGGCGAGCGCCAGAACGGCGTCGAGGTCGGCGCCCTCCATCGGTCGCCAGACGAGGGCGGCCCGCTCGCTCATCGGGCTTTCTCCCCACAATTAACCACGGTGCATTCCGCTATCCACAGGTCTTGTTGACTCTCGAACGAAACGAGAACATAGTTCCCTGGAACAAAGAGGGAACATTGCCATGACCGCGTATATCAAGGATGTTGCCGCCCTGATCGCCATCGTCGCCTTCGTGGCCTCCGTCGGCGTCGCCCACGAGGCCGTTCGACTTCTCCTGTAACCCGCCCGTGCCGGCCGACGCGCCGGGGCGACGCATGGACTTCCCGCCGCCGCTCCGCGACACTCGGCGCTCTCCGGGAGACAGCGCCATGAGTCGCATCGCCGACGAGGTCGGTTTCATACATCTTCGCGTGCATTCGGCCTATTCGCTGCTCGAGGGCGCGCTCCAGATCAAGAAGCTCGCGGCGCTCGCCCAGGCCGACCGGATGCCGGCGCTGGGTCTGGCCGACACGGGCAACCTGTTCGGTGCCCTCGAATTCGCGGAGAAGATGGCCGAGGCCGGGGTGCAGCCGATCATCGGCTGCCAGCTGGCGGTCGATTTCGGCGACAGCCCCGAGGCCGAGCGGCCGGGATCGGCGCGACCGAAGCGCCTCGCCGACCTCGTCGTCATCGCCGCCAGCGAGGAGGGCTACTGGAACCTCGTCCGCCTCGTCTCGTCATCGTTCATCGATACCCCCCAGGGCGACCGGCCCCACGTCCCGGTGGCGGTGCTCGAGGCCGCCTCCGCCGGACTCATCGTCCTCACCGGTGGACCCGGCGGCCCCGTCGACCGGGCCGTCGCGGCCGGGCAGGCCGACCTTGCCGCGGCGCGGGTCGATCGTCTGGCGGCGGCCTTCCCGGATCGTCTCTATGTCGAGATCCAGCGCCACCTGACGGCGGAGGAGGAGGCGGTCGAGCCGCATCTTCTCGACCTCGCCTATGGCCGCGGCCTGCCGATCGTCGCCACCAACGAGGTGTTCTTCCCCGCACGCGGGGACTACGAGGCGCACGACGCGCTGATCTGCATCGCCGAAGGCACGGTGATCGCCGACGACAACCGCCGGCGGCTGACCCCCGAGCATCATTTCAAGACCCGCGAGGAGATGCTGGCGCTCTTCGCCGACCTTCCCGAGGCGACCCGGAACACGGTCGAGATCGCGTTGCGCGCGGCTTTCTGGCCGCGGCTGCGGAAACCGATCCTGCCGCGCTTCGCGGGCGGCGACGCCGACGCCGAGACGGCCGAGGCTGCCGAGGCGGAACTGCTCCGCCGGATGGCGCGGGATGGCCTGGCGCGGCGCCTCGAGGCTCACGGCCTCGCGCCCGGGCAGACCCGGGAGGACTACGAGTCGCGGCTCGATTTCGAGCTCAACGTGATCGCCCGGATGAAGTATCCCGGCTACTTCCTGATCGTCGCCGACTTCATCCAGTGGGCCAAGACGGCGGGCATACCGGTCGGTCCCGGCCGCGGCTCGGGGGCCGGCTCGGTGGTCGCCTGGGCGCTGACCATCACCGACCTCGATCCGCTCCGCTTCGGGCTGCTCTTCGAGCGCTTCCTCAATCCCGACCGCGTCTCGATGCCGGATTTCGACATCGACTTCTGCCAGAACCGGCGCGACGAGGTGATCCAATACGTCCAGGAGAAGTACGGTGCCGACCGGGTGGCGCAGATCATCACCTTCGGCAGCCTCCAGGCGCGGGCCGTGCTCCGCGACGTCGGCCGCGTCCTCCAGATGCCCTATGGCCAGGTCGACCGCATCGCCAAGATGATCCCGTTCAACCCGGCCGCGCCCGTGACGCTCGAGAAGGCGATCGCCGACGAGCCGCGGCTGAAGGCGATGCGCGACGAGGAACCCGTGGTGGCGCGGCTGCTCGCCATCGCCCAGAAGCTCGAGGGACTCTACCGCCATGCCTCGACCCATGCCGCCGGCATCGTGATCGGCGACCGGCCGCTGGACCAGCTCGTCCCCCTCTACCGCGATCCGCGGTCGGGCATGAAGGTGACCCAGTTCAACATGAAATGGGTCGAGAATGCCGGGCTCGTGAAGTTCGACTTCCTCGGGCTGAAGACGCTCACCACCCTCGACATCGCCGTCCGCCACGTCCGGCAGCGCGGCATCGATATCGACCTGTCGCGGATCCCGCTTGACGACCGCAGGGCCTACGAGATGCTGGCGCGGGGCGAGACGGTCGGGGTGTTCCAGGTGGAAAGCGCCGGGATGCGGCGTGCCCTGGTCGACATGCGCCCCGACCGCTTCGAGGACATCATTGCCCTCGTCGCGCTGTTCCGGCCGGGGCCGATGGCGAACATCCCGACCTACAATGCCCGCAAGCACGGCGACGAGGAGCCGGAATATCCCCATCCCCGGCTGGAGCCGTTCCTGAAGGAGACCTACGGGGTCATCGTCTACCAGGAACAGGTGATGCAGATCGCCCAGGAACTCGCCGGCTACTCGCTCGGCGAGGCCGACCTGCTCCGCCGCGCGATGGGCAAGAAGATCAAGGCGGAGATGGACGCCCAGCGGGGCCGCTTCGTCACCGGCGCGATGGAGCAGGGCATCGGGCGCGACCTCGCGGATTCGATCTTCGACCTCCTCGCCCGCTTCGCCGACTACGGCTTCAACAAGAGCCACGCTGCCGCCTACGCGCTGGTCGCCTACCAGACCGCCTACATGAAAGCCAACTATCCGGTCGAGTTCATGGCGGCGTCGATGACGCTCGATACCGGCAATACCGAGAAGATCGCCGAGTTCCGGCGCGAGGCGATCCGTCTCGGAATCGACGTGGAGCCGCCCTCGGTCAACCGCTCCGGCGTCGAGTTCGACGTCCGCGACGGCCGCATCCTCTATTCGCTCGCGGCGATCAAGGGGGTGGGCGCCCAGGCCGTGGAGCATCTCGTTGCGGCGCGCGGCGACCGCCCGTTCAAGGATCTCGCCGATCTCGGACAGCGGATCAATCCGAAGATCATCAACAAGCGCACCCTCGAGAGCCTGATCGCCGCCGGCGCGCTCGATGAGCTGTGGCCGGACCGGGCGAGCGTGCATGCCGGCGTGGACCGGATTCTCGGCCATGCCGCGCGCCTCCAGGACAGCGCCAGCAGCGGCCAGACCGACATGTTCGGGGCGGCGCTTGCCGCCGACCCCGTGCTGCTGCCGGCCGTCGAGCCATGGCTTGCCGCCGAGCGGCTGCAGCGCGAGCACGATGCCGTCGGCTTCTACCTGTCGGCCCATCCCCTCGACGAGTATGCGGGCGTTCTCAAGAAGATGCGGGTGCAGACCTGGGCCGAGTTCAGCGAGTCCGTCCGGCGCGGCGCCACCGCCGGACGGCTTGCGGGCACCGTGACGGCGCGCCAGGAGCGGCGCATGCGGACGGGCAACCGGATGGCCGCGGTGCAGCTCTCGGACCCCTCGGGCACCTACGAGGGCGTGCTCTTCTCGGAGGGGCTGACGCAGTATCGCGAACTGCTCGAGCCGGGCCGGTCGGTGGTCGTCCTGGTCAGCGCCGAGGACCGCCCCGAGGGCATCAACGTGCGCATCGAATCGGTCGAGCCGATCGAACGGCACATGGGCAGCCTCAAGCAGCTCCGGGTCTTCCTCCGCGACGAGGCGCCGCTGCCGAGCCTCGGCCGCCACCTCGTGCCGAAGGGGGAGGGGGCGGTCAGCCTCATCGTCATCCTCGAGGAAGGCCGGCGCGAGGTTGAATTGCAGCTGCCCGGGGGCTACGCCATATCCCCACAGATCGCGAGCGCGCTCCGGGCCGTCAAGGGCGTCGAGCAGGTCGAGATGGTGTGATCCGGGGGCGTTCGCCGGATCGGAACGAGGATTGGGGGAGGCAGGGACGATGGCGCTCGACTTCAAACCGCTCGACGACATCCGCTGCACGCTCGGCGAGGCGCCGACCTACGACGACCGGCGCGATGCGCTGTTCTGGGGCGATATCGTCGAGAGGGCCATCCACGCCCATTTCCTCCATGACGGGCGCACCCGGACCTGGACGTTCGAGAGCGAGGTCTGCTCCCTCGGCATCGCCGAAAGCGGGCGCCTCGTCGTGGCGCTGCGCGACGAGGTCGGCCTCTTCGATCCCGAGAGCGGCGTCTTCGAGCGGATCGCCGAGATCGAGGCGGGAATTGCCGACACGCGCCTCAATGACGGCAAGGTCGGTCCCGACGGGGCCTTCTGGGTGGGCACCATGGACGACCGCAACGTGTCGCGGAAAGACCCGATCGGCGCACTCTACCGGGTCGATGCCGCGGGCAAGGTCGAGCGGAAGGTGGAGGAGATCGTCGTCTCGAACGGCCTCGCCTTCTCGCCCGACGGGCGGACCATGTTCCATGCCGATTCCCGCGGCCCCTGGATCGACCGCTGGGACTTCGATCCGGCGACGGGCGCAATCTCGGGCCGGCGACGGATCGCGGTGCTCGACGAGGAGACCGGCCGGCCCGACGGCGGCGCCACGGATGCCACCGGTGCCTACTGGAGCGCGGGGGTGTCGGCGGCGCGGCTCAACCGGTTCTCACCCGACGGCGAACTGCTCGACTCCTATCCTGTCCCGGTCGCGGCGCCGACCATGCCGTGCTTCGGCGGCCCCGGCCTGACCCGGCTGTTCGTGACCAGCCTTCGGGTCGGCCGCGCCCCCGAACTGCTCGAGCGCTACCCGCTGACCGGCTTCACCATCGTTGCAGATGCGCCCGTCGCCGGCGCCCCGGTGTCGCGCTTCCGCGACATCTGAGGACCGCTACGCCCGCACCCGGACGTAGCTGCCGGGGGCCGCTTCGATCGTCTCGAAGGCCTCGCCCTCCGGCCTGGCGGCAGGCACGCGGCGCTTGTCGTGCTTCTCGATCCAGGCGTGCCAGTGCGGCCACCAGGAGCCGGGATGTTCCTTGGCCCTCGCAAGCCACGCCTGGTAGTCCGCGCCCTTCGGCGCCGGCCCCGTCCAGTACTGGTACTTGCCGCGCGCCGGCGGATTGACGACCCCGGCGATGTGGCCCGACCCGGTGACCACGAACGTCACCCTGCCACCGAAGAAGGACGAGCCGAGGTAGACCGATTCCGGGGGCGCAATGTGGTCCTCGCGGGTTGCGAGATTGTAGATCGGAATCTTCACCTTCTTCAGATCGATGATGATGCCGCCCACCTCCATCCGACCCTGGGAGAGGTCGTTCTGCAGGTAGCAGTGGCGGAGATAGAAGGCGTGGTTCGCCGCCGGCATCCGTGTCGCGTCGGCGTTCCAGAAGAGGAGGTCGAAGGGCTGGGGCTCCTTGCCCTTGAAGTAGTTGCCGATGACGTAGGGCCAGATCAGGTCGTTGGGCCGCAGCATGTTGAAGGCCGCAGACATTTCCTTGCCTTCGAGGTAACCGCGCATCTTCATCCGGTACTCGAGGTCGGCGACCTGCTCCTCGTCGACGAAGACCTTGAGGTCGCCGGCATGGCTGAAGTCGACCTGGGTGGCGAAGAGGGTCGCCGAGCGGATGCCCTGGTGGCCCGTGGCGGCCATGTAGGCGAGGCTGATCGCGAGGATCGTCCCGCCGACGCAATAGCCCACGGCGTTGACGCCGTCGGCACCGGTGGCGCGGAGCGCCACGTCCACCGCCTCGATGACCCCGGCCTTCATGTAGTGCTCGAAGCTTGCCCGGGCGTGCCGCTCGTCCGGATTGACCCACGAGATGACGAAGACCGTGTGCCCCTGCTCGACGCACCAGCGGATGAACGATTTCTCCGGGGTGAGGTCGAGGACGTAGAACTTGTTGATCCACGGCGGCACGATGACCAGCGGTCGCGTCAGCACCTTCTCCGTCGCCGGGTCGTAGCGGATGACCTGGCACAGGTCGTTCTGGTGGATCACCTTGCCCGGTGTTGTGGCGAGGTTCTCGCCGAGACGGAAGTCGCCGGAGCTGGTCTGGCGGATGCGCAGGTCGCCGCCGCCGGCCTTGATGTCCTCGGCGAGCATGTGCATGCCCCGCACGAGGTTCTCGGCGTTGGACGAGAGGGTCTCGCGGAGCAGTTCCGGGTTGGTCATGACGAAGTTGGTCGGCGCCAGCGCGTTCGTGATCTGCCTGACGTAGAAGGCCGCCTTGCGGCGTGTATGCGGGTCGAGCCCGCTCGCCTCGTCCGCGAGATCGCCGGCCCATCGGCTGGTGATCAGGTAGGCCTGCCTGATGAAGTCGAAGAACTGGTTGTCGCGCCAGTCGGGATCGGCAAAGCGCCGGTCGCGCGGATCGGCCTCGACGGCCGGCGCCGCGGGCTCTCCCAGCATCCGTTTCATCGACGCCGACCAGAGGTCGAGATAGCCCGACCAGAGCCGGCGCTCCGCCTCGAGGGCGCGCTCGGGGTCCGACATCCAGTACTCGCCGACCCGGGTCAGGACCTTGATGACGTCGCTGAGCCCGTCAGCCAGATCGAAGGACGCCTTCCCCTCCTCGCGCGGCTTGAGGTAGGCGGAGGCCGCCTTGCCGACCTCCTCCACGACGCGCGCCAGGTTCCGGGCAAGCACCTCCGGGTCCTTCACCGCGTAGGGATGGTCCTCGATACCTTGGGTCGACATAGTCTTCTGTGCGATCGATCTGCGACAACGGCCCGCGTTTTTGACATAATAGAGGGGGACAGTCGCCAGTGACAGACTTAGCGAGCGGGTGTTAACGCATTGATCACTCTTGCCCAACACCATTGCAACGGTGTGTCGGGGAGACGCAGTGCCGCGCGCCGTGCGGGCCTGATG
>JAEZEN010000613.1 GCA_023433185.1 Pseudomonadota bacterium
GTGTCGAAGCCCTTGTCGCCGCCGAGCGTGATCCTGCTCGGCCGGTCGGCACGGGGCTCGATCATGGCGAGCGCCGCCACCCGCTCGGCATGACCGTCGGCCGGCGTCAGGCAGGCATCGACCAGAAGCCCCGAGCGGTTCTCCATCAGGCCGTGGCCGATGAAGCAGAGCTTCGCCTCCTTGCCCGGCCCCTTGCGATAGAGCCGGGCGTCGGGATCGGTGGCCGAGGCATGCGTCTCATTCGAACGCGTCTTGCCGTGGAAGTCGGCCTCCCGATTGCGTCCCTGTCGCGCGGCCGCGCTCCCCGCCTCCTGATCGCCCCCGCCGCCGGCCGCCGGCGGCTCGTCCGACCCGTCGCGCGGCTTGAAGCTCTTCATCGACGCCCAGGCCTCGATCAGGGTGCCATCGACCGAGAAGTGCTCGCTCGACAACAGCCGCTTCACCCGCGGCTGGCCCAGCACCGCCGCCAGGAACTTCGCCGCCACGTCGCCGGCGAGCAGCCGGTCGCGGTTCTTCGAGAAGAGCCTGCCCCCGACTTGATCGGGGGTCGAATGGTCCCACACCGCATCGTCGATGCCGAGCCCGACGAACCAGCGGAACAGGAGGTCGTAGTCCAGCCGCTCCATCAGCTGCCGCTCCGAGCGGATCGAGTAGAACGCCTGCAGCAACATCGCCCGAGGCAGCTTCTCCGGCGGGATCGACGGCCGGCCGACCGGCGCGTAGAGCGCCGCGAAGTCCCGCTCCAGCGCCGCCAGCGCCGCGTTCACGATCGAACGGATCGACCGCAGCGGATGATCCGACCGAACCCGCGCCTCGAGATCGACATAGCTGAACAGCTCACCAGACCGCTCGTCACCGCCCCGCACGATTCACCCCCTCCGCCTGTCACCGGCGCGAGTGAATCACGACAACAGTCGAGCGACGAGACCTTTTTCAACAGCCTGCTAGCCATCCTGTAGGCCTCGACTATCTTCCATTGATCTGCCACTACCCACACGGCCTCATCACAAATATGCGCCTGTCTGCATCCGAGGAGATCGTGATAGCTTCACCGTCCTGGGTGACGGTGAAGCTCGCAGGCATCCGCCCAGCGCTCCCTTTCCTCTCACACTGACCGATGAAAGTTTCCCCCGCCGCAGGGAGCAGCGTACACGTCCAGCCCTCTCCAGCAATCATTTGACCGTCGAAGTAGACGGCGTCCTCACCTGAGGCATCGCCGGTCGCTCGCTCACATCCGCCGGCAACTGTGCCGTAAGTTTGCGCAAGGACTGGCGATCCGAGGATCGCTGACACGATGAACAAGATAGTGCGGGCCATTGCGATCTCCGCTGCCGTTCGGTTAGCATTGTAGGGACGTGTTCCGACAATACGAAGGGATTGATCTGGCAGAAATGTGGATTCCCACTCCACCCCCGCGCTGTCGTGGCTACTCATACGCAACCGAGAGATGTGGATATGTTCAACGCGACTTGGACTGAGCTGCTCGTTATCGCCGTCGTCGCGTTGGTGGTCATAGGACCGAAGGATTTGCCCCGGGCAATGAGGGCTGCCGGCCGTTGGACAGGGCGAGTGAAGCGGATATCGAGCGACTTCCAGCGTCAGTTGAACGAGGTCGTCCGCGAGGCGGAACTCGATGACGTGAAGAACCAAATTGCCGAACTTCGAAAGCTTGATCCTGCGAGCGAGCTCAAGGGGTCTCTGAAGAAGCTGGAGGTTGACCTACACAGGACCAGCGCCGACGAGGACGCCGCGGGAGGGATACGGACTGCCCCGGAAACGGTTGCTTCCATTCCCAGCGACGCAGCCGCCGAAAGCACTCCGACTCAGGTTTCCTGACTTCACGATGACCTTCCAAGGTCTGCGCGCAGCCGCATGGAAGTGGGTGGACGCGGCACCAAGACCGAAGACAAGCGCGCTGATCAGTGGAGTGTGGTGAAGCCATCCCGGGATGCTTCAAGGTATGCGATTACCCGTCGAGCCCCACATTGCCGAGGGCGGAGTCGCCGAGTGTGAGCGGCGGATCTCGATCGATCCGCGTGGCACAAACCGGTAGCCCCGCGCGGACGTGGCAGGCCGATCCGCGAGCCCGGCGCCTTGCTGGGTCCAAATAGCGCGACGCGGACTGGCGTGCTTCCGATCGTGCCGTTGAAGGAACCGGAACCCTGGCGGACTTGATCCGACTGCAAACCAACCGGTGATAGCCGACCTAATTGCGGCAAAGAACTCAGTCGCGCTCGGCGGCTTCGCTTTTCGTCCGGTCGAAGGTGATGTCGGCTTCGTCGACCATGTCGGGGACGTGGTTGTCTGAGGTGACCATCTCGGTCGTCGGGCTGATGCAGGGCTCGCTCGCGATCCTTTACGAGGCAGGAGCCTTGGCCATCACCCGGCCTCCCGGAGCAGCTTCGGCAGGCGGACGAGGTTGCAGGCGGCTGCGGCGAAGGTGAAGGCGAAGCCGACGCGGGCGACGCCCCGGAACCTGGTCTTGCGCTGGCCGGCGACC
>JAEZEN010000629.1 GCA_023433185.1 Pseudomonadota bacterium
CTTCCTGACCATGATCCGCGGCGACGGCGCGGTCGTGCCCGCCGACGAGATGGTGCGATGAACCCTCCTCCGGCGCCACCCGCCCGGCGGTCGCGGCTCGGCCTCTCCGCGCGCCTCTATATCGCCATTGCCGGCGCGGTCGCCCTCACGCTCGCGGCGAGCATCGTCGCCTGGTTCGCATTCGTCGAACTCGGGCAGCACCAGCGCCGCATCACCCGCGAACATATCCCCTCGATCACCGATTCCCTCCGCCTGGCGGGCCGCAGCAACCTGATTGCCGCGACCGCCCCGGCCCTCATCTCCGCCAGCTCCGAGGCCGAGCGCACCGCCGTGATGGCGACGCTGCGGGAGCAGAGCGCGGCGCTCGACGAGCTCATCGAGCGCCTGCACGCCGAAGTGGCCGACAACCGTTCGGCGCCCGAGGACCACGCGCTCATCGCCGAGATCGGCGCCACGAGCGCCGGTCTGGTCGGCAAGCTCGACGAACTCGACCGGGCCGTGAGCAACGAAATCGCGCTCCGCGCCGAGCTCGAGCAGCGCGTCGACGCGGCCGCGATCCTCCATCGCCAGCTGGTCGAGCTGCTGACGCCGCTCCTCGACGATGCGACGCTCTACCTCGCGACGGGCTACCGCTCGCTCCGCGACGCGGTGCCGCAGCCGGCCGAGACGCGCTTCAACGAGCGGGCGATCCTGACCTATGCCGCCATGTCGCAGCTCGCGATCGAGGCCAACCTGATCGGGGTGCTCGTCGCCGAGGCGACCGATCTCCAGGACCCGGCCCTGATCCCGCCGCTCATCGAGCGCTTCCAGTCCGCCGCGGACCGCTTCCACCGGGCGATCCAGGTGATCGGCCCGGGCGGCCTGCGATCCGTGCAGGAGGTCGCCACGGAGCTGATCGCCCTCGGGCTGGGAGACGGCAACGTCTTCGCGCTCCGCCGCGAGCTCCTCGAGGAGGAACGGACAGCGGAGGCGATCGTCGTTGAGGCGCGCGCGTCGGCGACGGCGCTGACCGGCAGCGTCGACGCCCTCGTCGGCCATGTCGAGCAGCGCACCCGCGACGCCGTCGCCGCCTCGAACCGCGCCATCGACGTCGGCGAGACCCTCCTCCTCACCCTCAATGCCATCAGCATCATCGGCGCCCTCGTCATCGGCTGGGGCTACGTCCGACGCCAGATCACCGCCCCGGTGGTGCGGATCACCGATGCCGCGGCGGCGTTCGAGGCGGGCGACTACCGGCCCGAGAGTCTCGCGGGCGTACGCGAGCGGACCGACGAGCTCGGCGACCTCGCCCGCACCTTCAGCCGCATGGCCGCCGAGGTGCAGGCCCGCACCGAGATTCTCGACCGCCTGGTGGCGGAGCGGACGCGCGAGCTGAACGACAAGAACGAGCTGCTCGAGGCGGCCAACCAGCGCATGGACGCGGAGCTTCAGATCGCGCGCTCGCTCCAGTCCGCCATGCTGCCCCAGCGCCTGCCGGAGAACCCGCGCTATGCCGGCAAGGCGACGATGGTGCCGGCGCGCGAGATGGGCGGCGACTTCTACGACTTCTTCTCGCTCGGCGGGAATCGCCTCGGGCTGGTCATCGCCGACGTCTCGGGCAAGGGTGTGCCGGCCGCCTTCTTCATGGCCATCTCGCGCACGATCCTGCAGAGCAGCGCACGCGAGGGCAGTTCGGCCGGCGCCTGCCTTGCCGCGACCAACGATCTCCTCTGCGAGCAGAACCCGCTCGAACTCTTCGTGACGGCCTTCTACGGCATCCTCGACCTCGACACGGGCGAACTGTCCTATGCCAATGCCGGGCACAACCCGCCCATCGTCGCGGCGCGTGGCGGCGCGCTGACGCCGCTGCCGGTCACCGGCGGTGTCGCCATGGGCGTCATGCCCGGGCTCCCCTATGCCGAAAACAGGGTGAAGCTCGCCGCCGGCGATACGCTCATCCTCTACACCGACGGCATCTCGGAGGCGATGGACCGCGACGGCCAGGAGTTCACCGAGGCCCGCCTCATGGGCTCGCTGACCGAGGCGCACCGCGATTCGGTGGAGATCGTCATGTCGTCGGTGATCGACGCGGTGAGCCGCTTCGTCGGCGATGCCCCCCAGTCGGACGACATCACCTGCCTGATCATCCGCTACAAGGGACCGCCGCCCGCCGACAGCTACCGCGACGCCGCGGAGTAGGGCTTTCGCTCGGTCCTACTTTGCGACCGCCGCCTCCGCCTCGGCACGGCTGTCCATCACGGTGATGATCGAAATGAAGCCGCTGATCTCGAAGACCTCGCGAATCTGCGGCTTGAGCCCGCAGAGCGCGAGCTTCCCCCCCTTCAGATTGAGGCGCTTGCCCATCATCAGGACGAGCCGGAGGCCCGAACTCGAGATGTAGTCGAGGTTCGACAGGTCGAGAACGATCCGCGTCTCCCCTTTCTCCAGGTAGGAGAACATCTCCGTCTCGGCGGCATTGATGGTGTTGCTGTCGAGCCGGCCCTCCGGCTTCAGCACCAGCACCTTGCCCTTGATCTTCTCGCTCGGGATCATCGCTTTGTCAGTGTCCCCTCGTCGCCGCCCTGGCTCATGGTCGGCATGCCCGTCATGTCCACCCCTGTCAAATCCGGCGTGGCCCCGCACTCAATCGGCCGCATAGCTCTTGCGCATCGTGAGGACGTTGCGGTCTCCCTCGCGGCGATAGGTGACCTCGTCCATCAGCGTCTTCATGAAATGCACGCCGAGGCCGCCAACCGGCCGGTCCTCGAGGCTCGATTCGAGATCCGGCGGCGGCACCTCGAGCGGATCGAAGGCGATGCCGTCGTCGCTCACCACCGCCACCACGAGGCCATCCCTCACCTCCAGGACCAGCATCAGTTCGTGGACACCGCCGGTGGGCCAGGCATAGGCGATCGTGTTGGTCATGGCTTCGTCGAGCGACAGCAGCAGGTGCTGGACCGCCCGTTCCGCGACCCCGCGCCCGCGCAGGAAATCCGCGATGTCATCGGCCGTCTCGCCGATGATCGAAAGCCGGTTGGGAAGGCGGAGCGTAAGCGTGCCTTCCGATGCCGCCGCGTTCATTCGCCCTCCACTGCCGTGCCCCCGCGATCACCTGCCTCGGGCGACGGGAGCGTGTCGATCAGCCGGTTGATCAGCCACGATGCCCGCTCGGTCAGGTTCGTGATGGTCAGGATACCCATCTTGTCGGCCGCCGAAAGGCCCCTGTCGCTCGCGAGATATTCCTCGCGCAGACGCCGCATCAGGGCACTCCGGTCGCCGCTCATGCGGCGCAGCAGGAGGCGGTCGTCGGCGCCGTCCGTCCCCATTGCGTCGACCACGGTGAGCAGCACCGCGTCCAGCCCCTCGACGACGCTGCCGGTGAGCCGCGCGGTGGCCGGGTTGGTACCGGCCTCGACCACCGCCCGGGCGAGGTCCCCGAGGGTCTCGGCGAGGCCGTCGAGCAGGCGCTGGACGTTGAGGGCATGGTTGAGGCGCTCATAAGCGGAATGCGACAGGGGCACCTCGCCGAGATGGTCGAGGAAGTCCTCGATCGCCGCCCCGAGGGCGGAGATGACCTCGCGCTGGCGGGCCATCTGGGCAGCGGGCGACGACTCGCGCGCCGCGTCGAGCAGACGCGGCAGGTAGGAAGCGAGGCGCTGCTGCTCGAGGGCGACCAGATCGAGGGCGGTCTCCGGCTCCTGGACGGCCTGGTCGTAGAGGAAGCGGGGGCGCGCGTCGTCCTCCTCCGGCGGCGGCGGGTAGCGGGCGGTCAGGATTCGCGAGGCGAGGCCGACGAACGGCAGGAGGGCGAGGCCGCCGGCAACGTTGAAGATGACGTGGACATAGGCGAGCTGCAGCGACGGCACCGCAGTCAGTTCCTGGGTGAGGGCGATCAGCAGCGGCACCCCGCCGAAGACCTCGATCACGAACAGCGGCACCATCACCGCGGCAGCGACGAAGTTGAACGCCACCTGGTACATCGCGACCTGGCGCTGCCGGCCGCGCAGCCCTGCCGAAAGCATGTAGGTGACGCCGCTCGACCCAAGATTGGCGCCGTAGATGGCGGCGACGCACTGGTCGAAGGAGAGAACGCCGGCGGTCGACAGCGTGATCGAGAGGAGGGCGATCGAATTCGTCGACTGGGTGAGGAACGACAGGAACGCGCTGACCACGAGGATGAGGATGTAGGAGGAACTGGCACCGGCGAGGGCGTCGCGGACCCAGGGCTGATGGGCGAGCGGCCGGGCGGCATCCTGGAGGATCTCGAGGCCGAGAAAGACGAGGCCGATGCCGAACACCGCGAGCAGGAGGGTACGCGTGGGCGCCAGCCGGGCGCTCGCAAAGGACAGGCCGGCAAGGCCGAGCATGACGAGGACGAAGAGGTGGATGTCGAGCGTCGCGATGACCACGAGAAGGGTCGTCCCGACGTTGCTGCCGATGGTGATCGCGAGGCCGCTCGGGACCGTCAGCAGGCCGCTGCCCAGCATGCTGACGACGATGAAGGTTATCGCCGACGTGCTCTGCACCACGGCGCCGGTGGTGAAGCCCCACAGGACGCCGGCCCAGGTGGTGCGGGTCCACGCCGCCACCGTCTGACGGAAACGGCGGCCGGTGAGCCTCTTGAGATTCTCCGACAGCAGGTACATTCCGGCAAAGAAGATGCCGAGCCCGCCGACCCCCTGGGAGAGAATGGAAAGCACCGTCCGTTGTGGCCCCCCTGCCGCACACCGGGACCACCCCGACGGTCCCACCCATCCTTCACACCGACTTCCTTAAGGTTAGCCTCACATCCCCCGTGGGAGAAGGCATAGATGAACTATCGCCACGCCTATCATGCCGGCAACCACACCGACGTGTTCAAGCACGCCGTTCTGGTCATGCTGCTCGAGCATCTCCGCCGGAAGGACCGGCCGTTCACCGTGCTCGACACCCATGCCGGGGCCGGCACCTACGATCTGCGGTCGCCGGAGGCGGAAAAGACGGGCGAGGCGGCCGACGGCATCGGCCGGGTGCTGGACGAGCCGCTCCCGGCGGCGGCCGCCTATCTCGACCTCCTCCGCCGCCTCAACCCGGACGGCCTCGCCGTCTATCCCGGCTCCCCGGCGATCATCGCCGCGTTCCTGCGCGAGAACGACCGGCTCATCGCCTGCGACCTTCACGAGGAGGAGGCGGCGAAGCTGCGCCGCACATTCCGCGGCGATCCGCGCGTGGCCGTCCACCATCGTGACGGCCACGAGGCGATCAAGGCCTTCGTCCCCCCGCCGACGCGACGCGGGCTGGTGTTCATCGACCCGCCCTACGAGAAGGACGACCGCGATGCCTATCTCCGGGTCGCGCGGCGCATGAATGCGGGGCTGAAGAAATGGCCGGGCGGGATGTTCGCCGCCTGGTATCCGCTCAAGGACCGAGCCGGAATCGAGCAGATCCGGAAGGCCTACGACCGGTCGAACCCGCCGACGCTCGCCGCCGAGTTCCTGCGGACGCCGATCGACGGCCTGACCTTCGCCGGCGGCGGGCTGTTGATCGCCAACCCGCCCTACGGAATCGAGACGCGCCTCAAGGCGCTCGGCAGGGAACTGGCCGCGGCTTTCGCCGCACCCAAGGCGCGACTCGACACGGGGTGGTGGATCGCCGAGACCTGAACGTCAGATCATCGCAAGCCGACCCGGATCGAACCGCGGCAGCCGGTCCGGCGCGAAGGCGGCGAGATCCGCCCCGCCCGAGACGCCGTCGAGGATCAGCCCGGCCAGCGCTTCCCCCGTCGCCGGGGCGTTCAGCATGCCCCACACGCTGTGACCGGTGGCGACATAGGCCCCGGATATGCCGGGAACGGCGCCGATCAGGGGCAGGCCGTCGCCGGTGACGGGACGGTAGCACGCCTGCCCGGCGCGGGCCGGGGCCGCCGCGAGGACGGGGGCGACGCTCGCCGCGATGGCCCGAAGCCGGGCTATGGCGCCGTCGTCCGGCTTCACCAGAGCCGGGTCGACGGGGAGCGGCGAGTCGCTCGACAGGGCGCAGACATAGGTCGTGCCGTCGGGTCGTGGAAACACCTCCGGTGAGGCCACCCCGCCGCCTGCCTCGCCGACTTCGAGGAACAGCGCCTCGGCCGGGACCGGCCCGGTCTCGAAGACGACGCTGTGCCCCTTGAGGCCGTGCACGGCGGGGAGCGGCAGCCAGGCCGCGGCGAGGATCGACCACGGCCCCATGGCGATGACCACGGCGTCGGCCCCGACGGCTTCGCCGTCGACCCCCGCACCCGTCACCCGGTCGCCGCGGCGGACGAGGCCCGTCACGGTGCCGGTCACGACGCGGGCGCCGAGCGCGCCGGCCGCCGCCATCAGACCCGTCGTGAAGCCGTAGGGGTCGATCTGCGCCGTCGTCTCCGTCGAGCCGAGCTGGCGGTCGAGGGCGATGCGTTCCGACACCCAGGTCCCCGCCTTCCGCCGGCCGCCACCCCCGCTGAAGCCGCCATAGGTGGTCATCCGGCGATAGCCGGCGCCGGGCACGGTCCCGGCCAGTTCGGCATGGAGGGCGAAGCTCCGCCGCGCAAGATCGGCAAGGCGGCTGCCGTCGCACCAGTCGAGGGCGAGGAAGCCGCCCGACCTGCCCGAGGCGGCATGGGCGATGCCGGTCCGCTCGACGACAATCGCATCGGCGCCACGGAGGCCGAGATAGTAGGCGATGGCGACGCCGATCACCCCGCCGCCGCAGATCACGACGCGCATCGTTCAGCCGCCGAGTGCGCGGTAGAGGCCGGCATAGCGCCGGGCGCTCGCGTGCCACGAGAGATCGGACTTCATGCCGTTCTTCTGGATGCGGCGCCACGCCCCGGAATCGGCGTGGAGGGCGAGAACCCGGCCGAGGGTCCGGCCCAGCGCCTCCGGCGTCACCGGCAGGAACTGGAAGCCCGTCGCCACGCCGCGGTCGAGCGCGGCGAGATTGGCGTCGACGATGGTGTCGGCGAGACCGCCGACGCGCGACACGACCGGCACGCATCCATAGCGGAGGCCGTACACCTGCGTCAGCCCGCAGGGCTCGAAACGCGACGGCACCAGCACCGAATCGGCGCCGCCCTGGAGCAGATGCGACAGCGGCTCGCTGTAGCCGGTCACCAGGCCGACGCGGCCGGGATGGCGCGCCACGGCGGCCCGGAACATGCCCTCGATCGCGGCCTCGCCGGAGCCGAGAACGGCGAGCCGGGCGCCGGCCGCAACGAGGCCGTCGATGCAGGCGCCGAGGACGTCCATGCCCTTCTGCCAGCCGAGCCGGCTGACGACGCAGAACAGGAAGCCGTCGTCCGCGGCAAGGCCGAAGGCCTCCTCGATGGCGCGCTTGTTGGCGCTGCGGCGGCCGAGCGTCGTCGTGGTATAGTGCGCCCGGAGGTGCGGATCGGCGACCGGGTCCCAAACCGCCGTGTCGATGCCGTTGACGATGCCCGACAGAACGTCCGACCGCGCCCGCAGCAGCCCGTCGAGCCCCATACCGCCCTCGGGCGTGCAGATCTCCTCGGCATAGGTGGGACTGACCGTGGTGATCGCGTCGGCGTAGTGGAGACCGGCCTTGAGGTAGCCGACGGCGCCATAATATTCGACGCCCTCGACGGCCCAGGCCGACGCGGGCAGCCCGAGGTCCGGGAAGATCGCCGCCGGGAAAGTGCCCTGGAAGGCGATGTTGTGGATCGTGAGCATCGACCGAGCCGCGCGCCCGCCGGCATGGCGGAGATAGGCCGGGACGAGGCCGGCCTGCCAGTCGTGGCAGTGGACCACGTCCGGCACGAACGCCTCGACCAGCCCCGCGCCGAGGTCGGCCGCGGCACGGCCGAAGGCCGCGAAGCGACGCCAGTTGTCCGGCCAGTCGGCGCCGTCGGGGCCGATATAGGGATTGCCCGGCCGGTCGAAGAGCGCCGGGGCGTCGAAGACGATCACCTCGAGCCCGCGGGCCGTGCCGGCGAGGAGCCGCGCCTCGCTGCCGAAGAGGTCGTCATAGCGGTGCACCGGCCGCGCACCTTCGAGTGCCGCGATCACGTCCGGATAGCCGGGCACCATGACCCGCATCTCGACGCCCTGCACCGCGAGGGCCCCGGGCAGGGCGCCGGCGACATCGGCGAGCCCGCCGGTCTTGACCAGCGGGAAGACCTCGGAGGCGACGGAGAGAACCCGCATCGCCGTCCTACCCGAGCCGGTCGAGCATCGGCTGGGTGATCAGGCAGACGCCGCCCTCGGTGCGCCGGAAGCGCCTGGCGTCGAGGACCGGATCCTCGCCGACGACGAGCCCCTCGGGGATGTGGACGCCGCGGTCGACGACGACGCGCGTCAGCCGCGCCGAACGCCCCACGTCGACGCCGGGCAGGATGACCGCCTCCTCGCACGCGGCGTAGGAATTGACGCGGACATTGGTGAAGAGGAGCGAGCGCCGCACCGAGGCGCCGGAGACGACGCAGCCGCCGGACACCAGCGAGCTCATCGCCTGGCCGCGGCGGCCGTCCTTGTCGTGAACGAACTTCGCCGGGGCGGTGAGCTCGACATTGGTCCAGATCGGCCAGTGGCGGTCGTAGAGGTCGAGGGCCGGCACGATGTCTGTCAGGTCCAGATTGGCCTGCCAGTAGGCATCGACCGTGCCGACGTCGCGCCAGTAGGGCTGGTCCCTGTCGTTCGCGCGCACGCAGGAATCGGCAAGGCGATGGGCCATCGCCTTGCCGTGCCGGACGACATGGGGGATCAGGTCCTTGCCGAAGTCGCGACTCGACCCGGTGTCCTCGGCATCCTGGCGAAGCAGGTCGAACAGGAACTTCGTCTCGAACACGTAGATGCCCATCGAGGCGAGGGCCATCTCCGGCTTGCCTGGAATGCCGGGCGGTTCGGCCGGCTTCTCGAGGAAGGAGATGATGCGGTCGGCGGCGTCGACATGCATCACGCCGAAGCCGCTGGCCTCCCCGCGCGGCACCTCGAGGCAACCGACCGTGACATCGGCACCGGTCTCGACGTGCTGCTGCAGCATCACCTCGTAGTCCATCCGGTAGATGTGGTCGCCGGCGAGAATGACGAGATGGCGCGGCGCATAGCTCGCGATGATGTCGAGGTTCTGGAAGACGGCGTCGGCGGTGCCCTCGTACCACTGGCTTTCGGACACGCGCTGGCTGGCCGGCAGGATGTCGAAGCTCTCGTTCCGTTCCGGCCGGAGGAAGTTCCAGCCGCGCTGCAGGTGGCGGATGAGGCTGTGCGCCTTGTACTGCGTCGCCACCGCGATCCGCCGTATGCCGGAATTGAGCGCGTTCGACAGGGCGAAGTCGATGATCCGGGTTTTTCCGCCGAAGAAGACCGCGGGCTTGGCCCGCTTGTCGGTGAGTTCCATCAGCCGGCTGCCGCGCCCACCGGCGAGCACATAGGCCATCGCGTCACGCGCCAGCGGCGCATTCGATCCCCGGTCCGGCAAGGCAATCCTCCCCCAGTTCGCCTCCACCACGATACGCGATGGGAATGGCCGGCGTCGATGCGTGTTCCGCGGGTGTCAGTTCCAGAACGGCGGCATCGCCTCCGACAGGCTACCGCCCAGGCGGAGCGGCGCGCAGGCGGTGGCGAGGCCGGTCGAATCGTCGACCTCGACGGCGATGCCGGCGAGCGTCGCCGCGCCCTGGGCCGGCGTGAAGCGCTCGCCCGGCACCTTGGTGAGGAAGCGGCGAACCGGCTCCTCCTTGTCCATGCCGATCACCGAATCGTAGTCGCCGCACATGCCGGTATCGGTCTGGAACGCCGTGCCGCCGGGGAGGATGCGGTGGTCGGAGGTGGGCACATGGGTATGGGTGCCGACGACCAGCGTCGCCCGTCCGTCGAGATGGTGGCCCATGGCCTGCTTCTCGCTCGAGGCCTCGGCATGGACGTCGACGACAACCGCATCGGCCTGCTCGCCGAGCGGACAGGCGGCAAGCTCCCGGTCGACCGCGGCGAAGGGGTCGTCGAGCGCATCCATGAACACCCGGCCCATGACGTTGACGACCAGCACCCGGGCGCCGTTGCGGGCGAGGAACAGGCCGGAGCCGCGGCCCGGCGTGCCGGTCGGATAGTTCGCGGGACGGATGAAGCGTTCCTGATGCGCCGCGAAGGTCAGGGCCTCGCGCTGGTCGAAGACATGGTTGCCGGTGGTGATCACGTCGGCGCCGGCATCGAGGAGGGCGTGAACGATGTCCTCGGTGATGCCGAAGCCGCCCGCCGCATTCTCGCCGTTCACCACCACGAAATCGAGCCGGTGGTCGGACACCAGGCCCGGCAGCTGCCGGATGACGGCGTTGCGGGCCGAACGGCCCACCACGTCGCCGAGAAAGAGCAGTCTCATCGCGCGCCGGCTCCTTGCGTACGGAAGTCCAGAATCTCGCGTTCCGTGACGATCAGGTCGAGCCGGACATCATGGGGTTCGTGTGGAATCGTGTCGACCTCCTGGGCAGAGAAGGCAACCCCGACGAGCGGCGGCGCGAGGCCGCGGGCCCGCAGCGACGCGACGGTCCGGTCGTAGTGGCCCTTGCCGTAGCCGAGACGCGTGCCGGACCGGTCGAAGCCGACGAGCGGCACGATCACCATGTCCGGGTCGAGCGCCGGCGCCGCCACGTCCGGCACCAGCGTGCCGAAGCCTCCGGGGACCAGCGGATGCCCGGGCGCGTAGCGGCGGAAGGCGAGGCCGCCGCCGGGCAGGACGACCGGCAGGACGATGACGGTGCCGCGGGCGTGGCAATCGGCGATCGACGCCGCGGGATCGACCTCGCTCCGCATCGCGACATAGGCGGCGAGCACCCGGGGCGCCGCCGCCGCGACGAGAGGCGCGAGACGGTCGGCGATCTCCGCCGAGGCGGCAGCACGGAAGGCCGGATCGGTCGCGTCCCGCTGGCGGAGCGCCCGATCCCTGAGTTCGGATTTCGACGCCAAGGCGGGACCGAGCGGGACGGGAGGGAATCGTGCGAGGCCACTGAGCCGGTGGAGGATACGATCCCGGAGACCTACAGAGTAGGTGGGCGCCGTTTGTCCGGGCCC
>JAEZEN010000021.1 GCA_023433185.1 Pseudomonadota bacterium
GTATTGACCTTGAGCAGCGCGAAATAGCGCTCGCCGTCCTTCGGCCCCCGGATCTGGCCTTCGACCGTGTCGCCGGTGCGCAGCGAGAAGCGGCGAATCTGCGAGGGCGAGACGTAAATGTCGTCCGGACCGGCGAGATAGTTGGCGTCCGGTGAGCGGAGGAAGCCGAATCCATCCTGCAGCACTTCGACGACGCCTTCACCGATGATGTCGATCTCCCGCGCGGCGAGCTGCTTGAGGATCGCGAACATCAGCTCCTGCTTGCGGAGCGTGGAGGCGTTCTCCACCTCGAGTTCCTCCGCGAAGGCGAGCAGCTCGACGGGAGACTTGGCCTTCAGGTCCTGAAGTTTCATTTCGGGCATATACGGGGACTCTTTCGGAGAAACCGTGGTGGGCAAGGAAAGGGGGATTGCCGCAGAACTTAACGCCAGGGCTTGTCGACCCGGCACGGCCCCATGGTGTCACACGCGTACACCCGAGCCTGTCTGCTTTCAGTGCGGTGCATGGAACATAATCGTTTGTTCCGACGGCAGCAAGAGGCTTCGCCGTCGGGAAAATCTGCAAAAAATTCGCGGTCCCCGCCGCTCCCAGGTTCAGAACGGCTTCACCACGACCAGGATCACGATGCCGATCATGAGCAACGTCGGTCCTTCATTCATGATCCGGTAGAATCGCTGGGAGCGGGTATTGCGATCGGCTGCGAAGTCCCGCACGCAGCGCGCGAAATAGCCGTGCATCCCGGAGAGCACCACGACCAGGGCCAGCTTGGCATGGAGCCAGGGGTCGGAGAAGAATCCCGCATCCCATGCCAGCCAGAGGCCCAGGGCCCAGGTCGCGATCATCGCCGGGTTGATGATCGCCCGCAGCAGCCTGCGTTCCATGATCTTGAAGGTCTCGGACTGGGGCGATCCGGGCGGCGCCGCGCAGTGATAGACGAAGAGCCGCGGCAGGTAGAGCATTCCCGCCATCCACGCGATGACCGCGATGATGTGGAGCGCCTTCATCCAGAGATAGAGCGCGGACGGGCTCCACCAGACCAGAAGCCCGACCAGAGCCGCGGCGATGAGCAGCCCCGCGACCGTGCGGATCACGACCGCGCGGGTCTCCGCCCGCATCAGTCCTGTCTCCTGACCCGGTCGACAAGGCGTTCGACATGGGCGATCGGCGTCTCAGGCAGGATGCCATGGCCGAGGTTGAAGATGAACCGGCCATCGCCCAGCGATTCGAGGATGGCATCCACCGCCCGATCGAGCCCGGCGCCACCGGCAAGCAGCACGATCGGATCGAGGTTGCCCTGCACCGCGGCAATCGGCTGCAGGCAGTCGCGCGCGTGGTCGAGCGGTATCGTCCAGTCGATGCCGACCCCATCGATGCCCGTTTCGCGCACGTAGCGCTCCAGCCGAAGCCCGGCACCCTTCGGAAAGCCGATGATTCGGGCACCCGGCACACGCTGGCGCAGGCGCGCGACGATTGCCCGAGTCGGCGCAATCGACCACCGGACGAAATCGTGCTCGTTGAGCACACCCGCCCAGCTGTCGAAGATCTGGACGACATCGGCGCCGGCCTCGAGTTGTCCGGCCAGCGACACGACCGAGGCGTCCACCAGCCGGTCGATCAGAATCTGGAAGAGTTCAGGATCGCGCGCGGCAAATATCCGGGCCGGTGACTGGTCCGGCGTGCCGCGGCCGGCCACCATGTAGGTCGCCACGGTCCAGGGCGCACCGCAGAACCCGATCAGCGACTTCCGCGGCGGCAGGGCCTCGCGCACCAGGGCCACCGTGTCGAACACCGGCCGGAGCGCCGCAGCCACCGGTTCCGTATCGAGCGCCGCGATTCCCGCAGCGTCGATCGGATCGAGACGCGGCCCTTCGCCCTCGACGAAGCGGACGTTCCTGCCGAAGGCATAGGGCACCATCAGGATGTCCGAGAACACGATCGCAGCGTCGAAGTCGAAGCGGCGGATCGGCTGGAGTGTCACTTCCGCCGCGCGCTCGGGATCGAGGCAGAGGCCGAGGAAGGAACCGACCGCGCTGCGAACGGCTTTGTACTCGGGGAGATACCGCCCGGCCTGGCGCATCAGCCACAAGGGCGGTGCGCCGGTCTTGCCGCCGGCGAATGCGGAAGCCAGGGATCGGTCGGTGCTGACGGGGTGCGAAGCGTTCACAGGCGAGCCCAAAATATAAGAGAATCCTTTTTTCTTCTTTTTCTATTTGGCGGTGAACTAGCGCGAAACGGGCGCCTCCACAAACGGCCCCGGGGAACGGCTTCCTGTGCATTCACTCGGGCTGAGCCGGCATCGAATCCTGGTAAGAACGGGGACAGCCCGAATTCGCCAATATTAACGGTTCGTTAAGAAGTGTGGCGAAGGCATTCCGGTCGTCGTGCACAGGTCCGCCCGTGGGACAGGTCGGGGATGGCGGCACTTGTCCTCGATTCCATCCCATCGACGGAAATCCATGGGCGCCGATGAGTCATGTTGACGAGATTTCCGCTGTCGGGGAGAACGGACCCTGCCATGGCCGCGGACGTCCGATCGTCCCCAGGCCCTCCACAGGCCCGGGGATAATTCCGTGAAAAGCCGCGAAGGCTTCTTCCATCTCCACATGATCTCTGACTCGACGGGGGAGACGCTGATCGCGGTCGCGCGCGCCGCTGCCGCGCAATACACCGAAATCCGGGCGGTCGAGCATGTCCACTCGATGATCCGATCGACGGCGCAGCTCGACCGCGTCATCGCCGCGCTCGAGGACAAGCCGGGCATCGTCCTCTATACGCTGGTGGACGGAAGCCTCGGCGAGCGGCTTGAAGATGCCTGCCGGCAGATCGGCATTCCCTGCGCCTCGGTTCTCGAGCCGGTGCTGCAGATGCTCCAGGCCTATCTCGGGGCACCCAGGGCGCGCCGGGTCGGTGCCCAGCACATTCTCGACGCGGACTACTTCCGGCGCATCGATGCGCTCAACTTCACCTTGATCCACGACGACGGTCAGCTCGCCGGTTCGCTCGAGGAAGCCGACGTGGTGCTGATCGGGGTGAGCCGCACGTCGAAGACGCCGACCAGCATCTACCTGGCCAACCGGGGCATCAAGGTCGCCAATATCCCGATCGTTCCCGGCATCGCCCTGCCGCGCGAACTCGAGGCCGTCAGGCGACCGCTGGTCGTTGGGCTGACGGCGAGCGCCGACCGCATCGTCCATCTCCGCGAGAACCGCGTCCTGTCGCTCAACGCGGCAGGCACCTCGTCGTCCTATGTCGACAAGGCGGCCATCGCCGGGGAGATCGCCTTCGCGCGGAAATTCTGCCTGAGGAACGGCTGGCCGATGATCGATGTGACCCGGCGCTCGATCGAGGAGACCGCAGCGGCGATCATCGCCCTGCGCGACGAGCGCGCCCGCAAGGCCGATGCCGAATGACACCTCCCTTGATCCTCGCCTCGCAGAGCGCCACCCGGGTCGGGATCCTGCGGAACGCCGGGCTCGCCTTCGAAGCCGTTCCGTCGGCGGTGGACGAGCGGGATCTCGAGGCCGGGCTCGCGGCTGCCACCAGCCCGGGGGACCTCGCGCTGGCGCTGGCCGAGGCCAAGGCTTCGGCGGTTGCCGCCAGCCGGCGGGAGGCCATCGTCATCGGCGCCGACCAGACCCTCGATGCGGAGGGCGCGCGCTGGCACAAGCCGTCGTCGCGCGCCGAGGCGCGCGATCAGCTCCTCGCCCTGTCCGGTCGCACGCATCATCTCCGCTCTGCGGTTGCCGGCATTCGGGACGGTGCGGTCCGCTGGCGCCACATCGAGGCCGCGGCCCTCACCATGCGGACCTTCGGCCCGGCCGAGGTCGATGCCTATCTCGACCGGGTCGGCGAGCGGGCGCTTTCGAGCGTCGGCGCCTACCAGATCGAAGGGCCCGGGATCCGGCTCTTCGAGCGGATCGACGGCGACTATTTCACGATCCTCGGGCTGCCGCTCCTGCCGCTCCTCGCGTGGTTGCGGAGGGAAGGTGCTCTCGACCCATGACGCCACAGGGGGAACCTGCCGCATGACGGACCCGATCGCCTGCATCGTCGGCTGGCCGGTCGGGCATTCGCGGTCGCCGGTCATCCACCGCTTCTGGCTGAAGGCCTATGCCATTGCCGGAGACTACATCATCCACCCGGTCGCGCCCGAGGACGCCGGAGCCTTCTTCCGGGACTTTGCATCCGGTCCGTTCGTCGGCTGCAACGTCACGGTTCCGCACAAGGAGGCCGCGTTCGCCGCGGTCGACACGATCGAAGACGCGGGTCGCGCGATCGGCGCGGTCAACACCATCTGGCGGGACGACGGCCACCTTGTCGCCACCTCGACGGACGGTGTCGGCTTCCTCGCCAATCTCGACGAGGGCGCGCCCGGCTGGAGCGACGTCCCCGGGCCGGCAATCGTCCTCGGCGCCGGCGGGTCGGCCCGGGCCGTCGTCTGGGCATTGCTGGAACGCGGCTTCGCCCCGGTTCATGTGGTGAACCGCAGCCTCGACCGGGCGGAAGCCCTTGCCGCAAGGTTCGGGTCGCGGGTCCGCGCGGCGGTATGGGGCGCGTTGCCGACGCTTCTCCGCGAGGCGCGGGTCCTTGTCAATTCGACTTCCCTCGGCATGGAGGGCCAACCGCCGCTCGCCATCGATCTCGTGCCGCTCCAAGACGATTGCCTCGTCACCGACATCGTCTACGTGCCGCTCGAGACGCCGCTCCTCGCCGCGGCACGCGGTCGGGGCCTGCGCACCGTCGACGGGCTCGGCATGCTTCTCCACCAGGCCGCCCCGGGCTTCGCCCGCTGGTTCGGCCGGATGCCCGAGGTGACGCCTGACCTCCGCCGGGCCGTGCTCCGCGACATGGGAATGACCGGAGGGGTGACCGGCAGGTCGCCCGGGGGGCCGGCCTGATGCTGGTGCTCGGCCTCACCGGCTCGGCGGCGATGGGCAAGTCGACGGTCGCGGCGATGTTCGCCGCGCGCGGCGTGCCGGTCTTCGATGCCGACCGGACGGTCCATGCCCTCTATGCCGGGGCGGCGGTGCCGGTGGTCGAGGCGGCGTTCCCCGGCGTCACCGTCGCCGGCGCGATCGACCGCGACCGGCTTCGCGACCGGGTGCTGGGCGACGAACCGGCGATGCGGCATCTCGAGGCCCTGGTCCACCCCCTCGTCAAGGCCGAGGAACGGCGATTCCTCGCCGCGGCACAGGCGGGCGGAGGGCGGATCGTCCTCCTCGACATTCCTCTCCTCTTCGAAACCGGCGCCGAGAGCGAGGTCGACGCCGTGGCGGTGGTGAGCGCCCCGGCCGGGATCCAGAGGGAGCGGATGCTTGCCCGCCCGGGCATGACGCCGGATCGCCTCGAGGCCATGCTCGCCCGCCAGATGCCGGACGCCGAGAAGCGCCGGCGGGCGCACTATGTCGTCGAGAATGGCGGGTCGCTCGATTCCACCGGAAATCAGGTGGACGCGGTGCTGCGAGCGGTAGCGGCCATCGCCGGCGGCCGGTAGGATCGCCGAATCATGCGCGAGATCGTCTTCGATACCGAGACCACCGGCCTCGACTCGGCCAACGACCGGATCGTCGAGATCGGCTGCGTCGAGTTGCTCAACCACATCCCGACCGGCCGGCGGCTGCAGCTCTATCTGAATCCGGGCAAGCGTATGTCGGCGGAAGCCCAGGCCGTGCACGGCCTCACGGATGCCTTCCTCGCCGACAAGCCGACCTTCGCGCAGGTCGTGGACGAGCTGCTCGCGTTCCTCGGCGATGCGCCGCTGATCGCCCACAACGCGGATTTCGACTTCGCCTTCCTCAATGCCGAGCTGGAGCGTGTCGGCCTCAGGCCGCTCGCGCCGCACCGCAAGATCGATTCGCTGATGCTCGCCCGCCGCAAGCACCCGGCCGGCCCCAACTCGCTCGACGCGCTCTGCAACCGCTACGCCATCGATTCGACCCGCCGCACGCTGCACGGCGCGCTCCTCGATTCGGAACTGCTCGCCGAGGTCTATATCGAGCTGATCGGCGGCCGCCAGGCGAGCCTGGTGCTGGCGGACGCGCTCGATACCGCCACGATGGCGCTGCCCGGGGGCGCGCCGCAGGTCGGTCCGCGTCCGGAGCCCCGCATGTTCCGCGTCACCGATGCCGAGATCGCAGCCCACCGCGAGCGCATCGCGATCCTCAAGGAGAACGCGATCTGGCTCGGCTACCTGCAGGCGGCCGAAGCGGTCGCAGCCTGAGGCGTCAGCCCAGCAGCCGGCCGACGACCTTCGCGGTATAGTCGACCATGGGGATGATGCGCGCATAGTTGAGGCGCGTGGGGCCGATGACGCCGAGCACGCCCACCACGCGCTGCTCGCTGTCGCGGTAGGGGGCCACCACCAGGGACGAGCCGGACAGCGAGAACAGCTTGTTCTCGGAGCCGATGAAGATGCGGACGCCCTCGCCGGCCTCGGCGAGGCCGAGCAGGCGGATGAGCTCGCGCTGGGTCTCGAGATCCTCGAACAGCAGGCGCACGCGCTCGAGGTCCTCGAGCGCCGTCACGTCGTCGAGGAGGTTGGCCCGGCCGCGGACGATCAGCGTCTCGGGATGGTCGGCCGACGCCTCGGCCCATGAGGCAAGGCCCGCTTCGACGAGGCCACTGGTCAGGCGGTCGAGTTCGGCCCGCGCGGCGCGCTGGCGCTGCTCCACCTCGCCGCGCGCCTCGGCGAGCGTCCGCCCCCGGATATGGGTGTTCAGGTAGTTGCCGGCTTCGACCAGCGCCGACGGGGTCGTTCCCGGATCGAGGTCGATAAGGCGGTTCTCGACCGAGCCATCCTCGCCGACCAGGACGACCAGGCCCCGGGTCGGCTCGATCCGGATGAACTCGACATGCTTGAGGCGGATGTCGAGCTTGCCCGACAGAACCACGCCGGCGCCGCGCGACAGGCCGGAGAGGGCCTGGCTCGCCTCGGAGAGCAATGTCTCGACGGTTCTGCCGCTGGTACTGGCAGCACGGATCTGGGCCTCGATCTGCCGGCGTTCCTCGTTCGAGAGGTCGCCGACCTGAAGGAGGGAATCGACGAAGAAGCGGAGCCCGACCTCCGTCGGCAGGCGGCCGGCGGAGGTATGCGGCGCATAGATCAGGCCGAGGCTCTCGAGGTCGGCCATCACGTTGCGCACGGATGCCGGGGAGAGGGCGACCGGCAGCTTCCGGCTGAGGTTGCGCGAGCCGACCGGCTCGCCGGTCGCAAGATAGCTGTCGACGATCTGCCGGAAGATCTCGCGCGAGCGGCGGTCGAGGCCCTGCAGGGCGGAGGCCGGCGCATCGGCGGCCGCGATACCGAAAGGGCGGGGCGGAGTCTGGCTGGTCATTTCCTGTGAGAACCTCGGCTACCCGCGATAGGTGTTGGTTTTTTGCCGGCAGTTCAAGCGGCCTTTGCGTTCCGCCCGGGCCCCCGCTAAGAAGCGGCATGGAAGCAGCACGCCCTCCGGCGGTTCGGCCGTCCCGGCGCGGAACCGCCGATCTTCGACCCGTCAGCCTCGAGCGCGGCGTATCGCGCCACGCCGAAGGCTCATGCCTCGTGCGGTTCGGCGACACCCACGTCCTCTGCACGGCGAGCCTCGACCAGGGC
>JAEZEN010000063.1 GCA_023433185.1 Pseudomonadota bacterium
GTCCACGAATCCGACAGCGACGCCCAGATGCCGTCATTGATGTAGAGGCGCCGACCCTTCTTGAGGAGCACGCGGACGATGAGCGAGAAGCTGCGCGCCGCGATCACCCGGCCGGGCTCGGCGACGAGCGGCAGGTCGTCGAGCCCCCATTCGCGGATCTCGCCCACGACCTCGGCGATCAGCGCCGCGGTGTCGGGCAACTTCGGCGCCTTCCGGCGCGGATCATGGCCGTATTCGGCGGGGAAGCCCCCGCCGATGTCGAGCATCGCCAGCGGCACGCCGGCGCGCGATCGCACCCAGGCGGCGGTGGCCAGCGCCCGCTCATAGGTGTCGGTGTCCTCGACCTGGCTGCCGACGTGGAAGCAGAGCCCGACCTTGAAGCCGATGCCGTGGATGCGCCGGACGAGTTCGACGGCATGGGCGGCGGTCGCCCCGAACTTCTTCGACAACTCGTACGCCGCATGGCCGCGCGAGGCGAGCCGCACGAGCAGCGTGATCTCCTCCGGATCGAGGTCGAGGCCGCGCACGATCCTGAGGATCTTCGCCACCTCGTCCTCGTGGTCGAGGGCCATGACGCGGATTCCGTAGGTCTCGAGCGCGAGGCGGATATCGGACTGAGCCTTGACGGGATGGGTGTAGATCATCTCCGCCTCCGGCGCGACGCTCCGCACCGCCGCGAACTCGGCGGGCGAGGCCACGTCGAAGCAGTCGATGCCGGCCCTGGCGAGCGTCTCCAGCACCATCGGCTCGCCGTTGGTCTTGACGGCATAGGCCGTCCTGCCGGGGAAGGCCGCCTTGAACGCGAGCGCATCCCTCGCCAGAACCTGCGGCATGAAGCAATAGACCGGCTGGTCCGGCCGGAGCGCGTAGGCCGCTTCGCGGGCGGTCTCGAAGATCTGCATCGGCTCCCTGCCTCCGGTCCGGGCGCAAGCTATCAGGCCGGCCCCTGTGGTTAAAGGCGCAGGGGCGCCGCCATCGGCCCCGGATCACGCCCCGTGAAAAAGAAAAAATATTCCGTGATCAGAAAATTGATCTTTCTGTCAATCCCTTAGCCGGAACGACAGGGCGCCGACGGCCTGGCTTTTGCACCGCAGCACATTTTTCCTCTTCTCAAACCATGAACATGCGTTAACATCTGAGGCGTTAGGGAACGGAGGACGTTATGGCCTTTGCCAGACCACTCCACTTTGTAATGGTCGGTGCTGCGTTCCTGTTTGTTGGTGCAGTTGTTTTCGGGGCGATCTGAGCGCTCCCAAGTTCTTGGCTAAAGAGCTGTTGATCCAGCCGGGCGCGCTTAGGCGTGATGCCCGGCTTTGTTATTTCCGGGCGCCGGCTACCGCCACGCCTCCCCTTTCCCGGCGTTCCGATCAATCCAGAAAGCGGTCGAAGATGGCCAGGGTCCGTCCCGCCTCGTAGATCGCCGCGTCGGTGCCGAGCGCCGTGGTGACGCTGCCGCGACGCTCGTCATAGGGCGCGCCCTTCAGGGCCGGGTCACGCCACAGGCCCGTGGTGATCGTGACCCCGCGATAGACGAGTTCGCCGTTCACCCGCGACAGGTGCATGCCTCCCGAAGACGAGCCCGAAGCGTCGCAATCGGTGCGGAAGAACGACGTGATGCTGGTCGAGATCGGGACGCGCCGCACCTTGCAGGGCTGCGCCACCGGAACGTCGTTCGGGACCTGCTTCTCCATGCCGGCGGGATGGGCGGTGATGACGATGAGGTCGTCGCCCTGCTTGATCTTGACGTCGAGATTGACCGGGAACGGCACCGCCCCCTCGATCGGCTCGGCCAGCGGGACGATCGCGAAGTCGTAGTTCGACCCGGCCTTGAGAGGGTTCGCGCCGAACCGCGCCTCGTCGACCAGCAGGTCGACCTTCACGTCCGGGACGCTCTGGGTCTTGAAGAAGCAATTGGTCCGGCGCTGGCCATTGTCCTCGAAGAAGATGTGGCCGGCGGTGAGAATCTGCCGGTTGTTGAGGAAGAGTGCCCCCGAGCCGAGGGCGGGGGTGGGCAGGAAGCAGCCGACATAGCCCGAGACCATCCGGATGCGGTCCATCTCGGCCTTCGACAGCCCGAGCGACGGACCGATCACGAGGAGCGAGTCCCGCTCGTCCGTCCCGTCGATGATGTTTGCCGTGGCGCTCGGCGCCGCGGCGGCGAACGCCAGCGCGATCGCGGCAGCGGCAATGCGAAGCGAAACCATCATGTGCGACACCCGACCGAGAGGCTGGAACGAGAAGCAGGGGAATATGACCAGGAAACGGCGCAGGGCAAGGGCGACGTGCTCCCGGCTCGGGATCGCGGCACCCGGCGCGGCGGGCCGGTCAGCTCGCGAGACGCAACGGCTCCGCCACGACACGGTCCCGGCCGTTGCGCTTGGCGACATAGAGGGCCTCGTCGGCGCGCTGCAGGACCTCCGTGAAGGCCTCGCCGTCAGCGCCTGCTGCGGCGACCCCCGCACTCACCGTGCACCGGATCGGGCCGCCCGCCGTCTCGACCACGGCCTCGGCGAAGGCGCTGCGGATGCGTTCCGCGACCTGGATGGCGGATTGCGACTGCGACCGGGGCAGGACCACCGCGAACTCCTCGCCGCCAAGGCGGGCCGCGGTGTCGATGCCGCGGATCTGGGTGCGCACGGTCTCGGCGAAACGGCGGAGCACTTCGTCGCCGACCGCGTGGCCGTGGCTGTCGTTGACCGACTTGAAGTCGTCGAGGTCGAAGACCACGACGCACGTGAAGGGCGCCAGCTCGCCCTCGGCGAAGGTGTCGAACACCGCCCGGCGGTTGAGGAGGCCGGTGAGGTCGTCGGTTCGCGCCTCCCGCAGGTGGCTCCGGGCAAGGCGCGCCTGATTGAGGGCGAGCGACAGCGCGCCGACCCCGGCGAGCGCCGCGATCGACACGACGAGGTTCAGTTCCTCCGCCCAGTTGCTTGGCGCGTGGCCGAGAACCAGCGCGCCATCGGCGATCAGCACCAGGGCACAGAGGACGAATGAAACGCCGACCATGCCATAGAGAACGAAGAGGCCGAGCGTCGCGCCCGGAGCCTCGGCCCGTGCCCGCAGGTATTCCCGAGCCGTCGCGAACATGAGAAGCCCGGCCACGAGATTGGTGAGGATGAAGCCGAGCCCGTCGTAGGGCGTCGCGAACGCCCCGAGACCGACGACCAGGGCCGCGCCGCTGATGATTGCCATCCGACGCTTCGGCAGCTGGCCCACGCGGAACTGCACGGCGGCCCCGTATACCGTCACGAAACCGAGGACGAGAAACAGGAACGCGGCGCCGACCGTGGCCCGGCCATGCGAAACGGAGTAGCTGCCGTAGGTGAAGACGCTCAGGACGACCAGGGTGCAGCCCATCGCCCAGGTCAGCAGGAATCTCTCCGAGCGCGCGGAATTCCAGGTCGCGAGGAGCACGATCGCGAGGCACGTGCCGGCGAAGCCGAGCGAAAGCAGCAATGACGAGTAATGGAGCGGCATTGCCGGCTCTACGCGACGATGGCTGAGGACGATGAATGTCGGTCTGGTCGGAAACGGTACAATTCGTGGCTGGCGCCTAGCATTCTCGCCCTTTTCTGTAAAGCCGCCATGGCGTCGCGGACGGGTGGCAAGCGCCGAGGCCGCGAGCGCCGGCGGGCCGATGCGATGGCGCCTCCCGCCCGGCGCGCGCCCCCTCCCGACCGGTGGCCGCGGCGATCAGGATCGCCGGGCGGCCGGAG
>JAEZEN010000071.1 GCA_023433185.1 Pseudomonadota bacterium
GTCGTGCTCCTGCCCCATGTCGGCTCCGGCTCCGTCCATACGCGGAATGCCATGGGCCAGCTCGTCGTCGACAATCTCACGGCCTGGTTCCGCGACGGGCGGCCGCTGACCCCGGTTCCCGAGACGCCCTGGCCGCCAGGGACCTGAGCCCGGTCCGGCCGGGCAAGGCGGGTTGACCCGTCCTGCCGCATCCCGCATTGAACGGGGCTGACCACCCCCGATGTCCGATGCGAGGCGAGAAGAATGGCGAATTGGCCCAATCACGGCAGGATCGACGGCCCTCTGGTGATGATCGGCTTCGGCTCGATCGGCAAGGGGATGCTGCCCCTGATCGAGCGCCATTTCGCGTATGATTCCAACCGCTTCGTCGTCATCGACCCGGACGACCGTGACCGCCGCCTGCTCGACGAGCGCGGCATCCGCTTCGAGAAACTCGCGATCACGCGCGAAAACTATCGCGACGTGCTGGTGCCGCTGCTGACCGCCGGCGGCGGACAGGGATTCTGCGTCAATCTCTCCGTCGACACCGGATCCCTCGACATCATGCGGCTCTGCCGCGAGGTCGGCGCGCTCTACATCGACACCGTCGTCGAGCCGTGGCCGGGCTTCTACTTCGACAAGGGCGCCGGGCCGGAGCAGCGCACCAACAACGCGCTCCGCAACACGGTGCGCGAGGAGAAGGCGCGCAACCCGGGCGGCACCACCGCCGTCTCCTGCTGCGGCGCCAATCCCGGCATGGTGTCGTGGTTCGTCAAGCAGGCGCTCTGCGACATCGCCCGCGACACCGGCCACGCCTTCACCGAACCGGCACCGGACGACCGCGAGGGCTGGGCGCAGCTGATGCGCGACCTCGGCGTCAAAGGCGTCCACGTCGCCGAGCGCGACACCCAGCGCGCCCGGAACCCCAAGCCGATGAACGTCTTCGTCAACACCTGGTCGGTGGAGGGCTTCATCTCCGAGGGGCTGCAGCCGGCGGAACTGGGCTGGGGCACGCACGAGAAATGGCTGCCCGAGAACGGCCGCCTCGAGACGATCGGCTCGAAGGCCGGCGCCTACCTGCTGCAGCCGGGCGCCAATACCCGCGTCCGCACCTGGTGCCCGACGCCGGAGGCGCAGTACGGCTTCCTCGTCACCCACAACGAGTCGATCTCGATCGCCGACTATTTCACCCTCCGCGAGGGCGATCAGGTCGCCTACCGGCCGACCTGCCACTATGCCTACCACCCCGCGAACGATGCCGTGCTGTCGCTGAGCGAGATGTTCGGCCGTGCCGGAAAGGCGCAGGAGAAGAAGCACATTCTCGACGAGCATGAGATCGTCGACGGCATCGACGAGCTCGGTGTCCTGGTCTTCGGCCACGCGAAGAACGCCTACTGGTACGGATCGCAGCTGTCGATCGAGGAGACCCGCGACCTCGCCCCCTACCAGAATGCGACCGGGCTGCAGGTGACCTCGGCGGTGCTCGCCGGAATGGCCTGGGCGCTTGCCAACCCGAGCGCCGGCATCGTCGAGACGGACGAGATGGACTACCGCGCCTGCCTCAAGGTGCAGCGGCCTTATCTCGGCCCGGTCAAGGGCTACTATACCGACTGGACGCCGCTCACCGACCGGCCGGGGCTGTTCCCGGAGGACATCGACGAGTCGGATCCCTGGCAGTTCCGGAACGTGCTGGTGCGGTAGGCGCCCGGCGCGTCAGGGAAGGGTGTAGACCGCCGCGGGCACCAATCCGCGACGCTCGAAATCCGGCACCTCCGCCTCGAAGACGACCCGCAGGCGGTGGCGCGGCAGGTGCCGCCGGCTCGGATCGCCGATGAGCACGGTCCGCCCGGCCGCCGCGCATCTCTGGAGGAAAGCCAGCGTCCGCACCGCGAGCGCGGCGTCGTAGAAGAGATCGCCGGCGGTGACCACATCGGCCGCGGGCGGTGATCCTGCCAGGCCATCGCCCAGGCGGACGTCGATCGCTACACGGTTCTCCAGGGCATTGATGCGGGCGGCCACCACCGCCGCCGGGTCATCGTCGATCGCGATGACGGACGCCGCACCGGCGCGCGCGGCGGCGATCGCGACGATGCCCGCTCCCGTGCCGAGGTCGGCCACGCGCCGGCCGCCAACCAATTCCGGGCGGTCGAGGATGTAGCGGGCGAGGACCGTACCGCCGGCCCAGCCGAAGGCCCAGTAGGGCGACCGCCCGGTGTCTCCGACGAAGCGCGCCAGCCCGCTGCCGGGATGGGCCTGGAACAGCCGAATCTCCGACGCGCCCGGCGCCGGGGCGGCACGGAGATTGCTGCGGATGTAGTCCGCGATCGCCTCGGCCGGCGCCTCGGTCATGGCAGCCGAGCCCCCCGGCGCAGGTATATCACAGGCCGCGCCACGACGCCCTTTCCCTCGCTGGCCAAGGCGCGGGCGCAAAACGCCGCGACCTCGGCTATGATGCCCTGTCTAGACAGGCCGGCGGCGCGGCGGAAGGCTCCGTCCGAGACGCCCTTCATGGAGACGGTACGCGAAATGAAGCTCCGGTTTGCGCTGCTCGCCATCCTGCCGGCCCTCGCACCGCCGGCCGCCGCCAACGATTCCACCGCCGAGATCGGCGCCGGCGGCCTGCAGCTCATCCGCAACGAGACGGTCGAGCTGCTCGCCGAGGACCTCTATGTCTCGGCCGATGAGGTGCGGGTCTCCTACCGCTTCCGCAACCGCACCGACGCGCCAGTGACCTATCTCGTCGCCTTCCCGATGCCGTCCATCGATTCGGTAGTGCCGGAAGCGCTGAACGTCGTCCTCCCCGACGGCGCATCGGAGAACTTCATCGACTTCACCGTGACGGTCGACGGCAAGCCGGTGAAGCCCGAGGTCGAGGCCCGCGTCACCGCCCTCGGCGTCGACCAGACCGAAACCGTGCGCCGCTTCGACCTGCCGCTCAACCCGATGGCCGACGGGCTCTACCAGCGGCTCGAGAATGCGCCCGCGGACGAGAAGGCTGCGCTCAACACGCTCGGCCTCGCGATCGTCGACCCCTACAGCACCCAGGCCGCCTGGCGCCTCGAGATGACCTACTACTGGGAACAGACCTTTCCGCCCGGGAAGGACGTCATCGTCGAGCATCGCTATCGGCCGATCACCGGATACGGCTTCTTCGGCGAATGGGTGTTCGACGCACCCTACTACCGCGAGAAGTACTGCATCGATGCGAGCTTCGAGGCGGCGGCGCGAAAGAAGCTCGCGGCGGTCGCCGACCGGGACAACCCCTATCTGAACGAGAAGCGGGTCAGCTACATCCTGACCACCGCCAACAACTGGGCGAGTTCCATCGGGGATTTCCGCCTGGTCGTCGACAAGGGCAGTCCCGATGCGCTGGTCAGCTTCTGCGGCACGAACGTGAAGAAGATCTCGCCGACCCAGTTCGAAATGCGGGCGAGGGATTTCCGCCCCGAAAACGAGCTCGATATCCTCATCGCGGCACCGGTGGAGGAGTAGCGGGGCGCTTCAGCCGCGCGCCTCGGGCGGCAGGCCGGCGTCCCAGGGCGGAACGCCGGCCCATCGCGCCGCGAGGAAGTCGACGAAGCGCCGGACCTTGGCCGGCACATGCCGACCGGGCGCATGAACGGCATAGGCTGCAGCGAACTGGAAGAGCGGCTGGTCGAGCACGACCGGCACCAGGCGCCCTGCCCGCAGATCGTCCGAGATCAGGAACGTCGGCTGGTATATGAGGCCGATGCCGGCGAGGGCGGCGGCGCGAAGCGCATCGCCATTGCTGGCGCGGAAGGTCCCCGCCACGGGGACCTCGTGCTCGCCGTCCCGGCCGAGACGCCAGCGCTCGGCGTTCGCCGGCGTGGGCAGCGTGTAGCCCAGGCAGTTGTGGGCGGCGAGGTCGGCGATCGTCCGCGGCGTGCCATGCGTGGCCAGATAGGCCGGGGCGGCGGCGACGATGGTGCGGATCGGCGCGAGTCGGCGGGCGATGAGGCTCGAATCGCGCAGCTGCCCGATGCGCAGGGCCACATCCCAGCCTTCGTCGACGAGATCGACGACGCGGTCGGTCAGCCCGATGGCGAGGGTCAGCGCGGGATAGAGGGTGGCGAACTCCGCCGCCGCCGGTACCGCCTCGCGAACGCCAAAGGCCAGCGGGAGGTTGAGACGGAGCGTGCCGCGGGGCTCCGCGACCTGCGCGCTCGCCGCAGCCTCCGCTTCCTCGACCTCGGCGAGGATGCGCTCGGCGGCGGCAAGATAGTCCTGCCCGGCCTCGGTGAGGGTCAGGCGCCGGGTGCTGCGATGGAAGAGGCGGACCCCGAGGCGGTCCTCGATCGTGTCGACGTGGCGGGTCACCATCGTCTGCGACAGGCCGAGGGCGCGGGCCGCGGCGGAGAAGCTTCCCAGGACTGCCACGCGAGACAGGACCTGCATCCCGGTGAAGCGATCGAGCATGGTACCTCACACTCATGGTTGGAGATGATCACCAACATCTCCCGATTATCATGGAAAGGCATCGAAAGCATATTGCCTCGTATCGCGGCGCGATCCGCCGGACAGAGCGAGGAGAACCATCATGAACGTCACCATCATCGGCGCCGGCAACATGGGCAGGGGCATCGCCTCGCGCCTCGTATCGGGCGGTCACGGTGTCACCCTGGTCAGCCGGAATCCCGCGAAGGCGGATGGGCTCGCCAACGATCTCCGCCGTGCGGCCCCGGCTGCGGCAATCACGGTCGCCGGCTTGGGGGATTCCATCCCCGGAGAGGTCGCGGTGCTGGCACTGCCCTACGCGGTCGCCCTGGACTTCGCCCGGCTGAACGCCGCGAGGGTCTCCGGCAAGGTGGTGGTCGACATCACCAATCCGCTCAATGCCACCTACGATGGCCTCGTCACCGCGGACGGTGCGAGCGCCGCGGAGGAACTGGCCGCGCTGCTCCCCACCAGCCACGTGGTGAAGGCGTTCAACACGACCTTCGCCGGGACCCTGGTGGCCGGCGCAGCCGGCGGCCAGCCGCTCGACGTCTTCGTCGCCGCCAACGACGACGGCGCGAAGGCGACAGTGCTCGGCCTCGCCGCGGACGGGGGCCTGCGCGCCATCGATGCCGGCAAGCTTGCCCGGGCCCGCGAACTCGAGGGACTTGCCCTCCTCGGCATCACCCTGCAGGGCCCCCTCGGCCTCGGCTTCCAGAGTGCCTGGAAGCGCGGCGCCTGAGGCCCGGGCAGCGGGCCGTCGCCACCCCTCCGTGCCGGGGCGGCGGCGGCCCGCTGTGATAGAAGGGAGAAGTCGCTCCCGAAGGAGACTGCCATGACTGACGCCCCGACGCGCGAAGACGACAAGGTTCGCGCCTTCCTCGACAGGCCGATCGACCCGCAGGTTCGCATCGGCCACACCCATCTCAAGGTCGCCGACATCGAGCGTGCTCTCGCCTTCTATTGCGGCGTCCTCGGCTTCCGCCTGAAGGCGCGCTACGGACGCGATGCGGCCTTCATCGCCGCCGGCGACTACCACCACCACATCGGGCTCAACACCTGGGAGAGCAAAGGCGGCCACCCGCCGCCCCCGGGGACGACGGGCCTCTTCCACCACGCCATCCTCTACCCGAGCCGGGCGGCGCTCGCCGACGCGCTCCGCCGCCTGATCGCGGCGGGCATCCCGCTCACCGGGGCGAGCGACCATGGGGTCAGCGAGGCGCTTTACCTCGACGATCCGGACGGGATCGGCGTCGAACTCTACCACGACCGTCCCATGGCCGAATGGCCGACCAACCCGGATGGCTCGCTGGCGATGTACACCAGGCGCCTCGACCTCGAAGACCTGCTCCGCGAGGGGACGTAACGCGGCAAGGCCCGCGCCGGGCCTACGCCGCCACGCTCTCCGGCAGGGGCTCCAGCGCCGCCGCGACCGCATCGTCGATCGTCTCGAGGAAGATGAACTCGAGCTTCTTCCGCGCGTCCTCCGAGATGTCCTCGGTGTCCTTGCGGTTACGGGCCGGCAGCATGACCCGGGTGAGGCCGGCCCGCGCCGCGGCAGCCGACTTCTCCTTGATACCGCCGACCGGCAGGACCAGCCCGCGGAGGCTGATCTCCCCTGTCATCGCCGTGTCGCTCCGGATGGTGCGGTCGGTGAGCAGCGAGACCAGCGCCATCGACATCGCGACGCCGGCGCTCGGACCGTCCTTCGGGATCGCGCCGGCCGGCACGTGGATGTGAATGTCGCTCTTCTCGAAGCGCTCGGGCTCGATGCCGAGCGCCTCGTGTCGGCTCTTCACCAGGCTCAGCGCCGCCTGGGCGCTCTCCTTCATCACGTCGCCGAGCTGGCCGGTGAGGATCAGCCGGCCGCTGCCGGGCGTGCGCGTCGCCTCGATGAAGAGGATGTCGCCGCCGACGGGCGTCCAGGCGAGGCCCGTCGCCACGCCGGGCACGCTCGTCCGCATCGCCACCTCGTTCTCGAAGCGCGGCGGACCGAGCACCGTCGGGAGGTCTCCGACATCGATCTCGACCCGCTCCGTCCGGCCCTCGGCGATCTCGACCGCGACGTAGCGCAACGCCCGGCCGATCTCGCGCTCGAGATTCCGGACGCCCGATTCGCGCGTGTAGTGGTCGACGATCTCACGAAGCGCCGCATCGGTGATGTCGGCCTGGCCCGGCTGGAGGCCGTTCGCCTCGAACTGGCGCCGGATCAGGTAGCGCTTGGCGATCTCGAGCTTCTCGCCGTCGGTGTAGCCGGAAAGCTGGATGATCTCCATGCGGTCGCGCAGCGGCCCGGGGATCGTGTCGAGGACGTTGGCGGTGGCGATGAACACCACCCGCGACAGGTCGAACGGCACCGCGAGATAGTTGTCGCGGAACGTCGAATTCTGCTCGGGATCGAGCACCTCGAGCATCGCCGCGGACGGGTCGCCCTGGATGCCGCGGCCAAGCTTGTCGATCTCGTCGAGCATCATCACGCAGTTGCGGGCGCCGGCACGGCGGATGCCCTGGATGATGTTGCCCGGCAGCGCGCCGACATAGGTGCGCCGGTGACCGCGGATCTCGGCCTCGTCGTGGACACCGCCCAGCGAGACGCGGACGATCTTCCGGCCCATGGCGCGCGCGATCGACTGGCCGAGCGAGGTCTTGCCGACCCCGGGCGGGCCGACGAAGCAGAGGATCGGCGCCTTGCCCTCGGGAGCGAGCTTGCGCACCGCGAGATATTCGACGATCCGCCGCTTGATCTTGTCGAGGCCGAAGTGGTCCTCGTCGAGGATGGCGCGCGCCTCCTTGAGGTCGATCGGCACCTCCGGCGCGAGCTTCCATGGCAGCTCGATCAGCCAGTCCAGATAGGTGCGGATCATGCCGTATTCGGCGGCGGCCTCGGGCATGCGCTCGAGCCGCCGCAGCTCGCGCCGGGCCTGGTCCTCGACCTCCTTCGGCATCTCGGCCTTCGCGATCGCTTCGGAGAGCTCGGCGATCTCGTTCTCCTTGCCCTCGTTCTCGCCGAGCTCCTTCTGGATCGCCGCCATCTGCTCGCGCAGCAGCACCTCGCGCTGGCGCTTGTCGAGCGAGGCGCGGGTCTGCTGGCCGATCTCCTGGGAGAGTCGGAGCACCTCGATCCGCCCGGCGAGGAAGCTCGAGACGCGATCGAGGCGGGCAACGAGGTCGATGGTCTCGAGCACCTCCTGCTTCTCCTCGACCGTGAGGTCGAGATAGGCGGAAACGATGTCGGCGAGCGTCCCGGGATCGGTGATGGCGTTGATCTGCTGCACCATCTCCTGCGGCACCTGCGGCAGCAGTTCGAGCGCCTCGATCGCCTGACGCTTGAGGTTGATGAAGCGGGCCTGGACCTGGGTCGGGTCGGCGTCCGGACTTGTGATCCGCTCGATCCGGGCGACGAGGAAGGGCCAGCCGTGGAGGAACTCGAGGACGCGGAAGCGCTGCTCGCCCTGGGAGACGACGTGGTGCGTGCCGTCCTTGCCGGTGAGGTAGCGCACGACATTGGCGACCGTGCCGATCCGGTAGAGGTCGATCTCGCCGGGCTCGTCGACACTCGCATCGCGCTGGGCGAGGATGCCGATCTGACGCTCGCTGCGGACCGCATCCTGGGCCGCCGCGACGGAGCGCGGCCGGCCAAGGGTGACCGGAATCACCATGCCCGGAAACATGACGAGCTGGCGGACCGGCACGATGGCGATCGCATCCGCTGGGATCTCCCGCTCGGTCCGCGTGCCGCTGTCGGCTTCCTTGGCGCTCAGGGTCTCTGTTTCGGCCACGTTCAGGCTCTCTCGATCTTGTGCAGGCGTATCAGAAGGCACCCGTTGGCCGCCTCGCGCTTGACGGCGTCGTAGCGGCCGGGGGGAAGGGGGATGCGCCGCTCGAAGCGGCCATAGGGCAACTCCATGCGGTGGATGCGGGCAGCACGGAGCGATTCCGGCAGGCGTCGGGTACCGCCCACTATGAGGTCCGCGCCGCTGATCACCGCCTCGGCGCCGGCCGGGTCGACGCCGGGGAGCGCGACGATGACGAGGAGTTCGTCCGCGGTCTCGATCACGTCGACCGGCGGCTCCCAGGTGGGGACCGCTCCGGCCTTGCGCAACTCGAAGAAGCGGCCGCGCATCTCGTCCGCTTCGTTCGCCATGGCGCGCATCTGCGCCCACATCCAGATCTCGGGTTTCCGCGCCACCATGTCCTGCCGCCCCTTGGGTCCGTCTCGTCGCCCAAGGCCTAGCATGTCGCGATTTCGACGTCGCTTTTCAACCCCTGCGCCGCGGCGGCGGCGGAGGGCAGTGCAGGAGCGAGCGGCTCAGTTTCGGCGCGCTTCGACCACGCGTTCCCAGAGCGGCCGCCCGGTCGTGTCGCTGTCGATCCGCGTGATGTGCCAGCGGCCGAGATTGGCGGTGTAGAGGGCGGAACCGGCGAAGGCGATGTTGGTCGGATGTGCGAAGAGGTGCGCCGTCGGCTCCTCGATGTAGACCTCGACGATCTTGCCGTCGGGGGCGATCCGCAGCAGCCGCGAGGGCTCGTAGCAGCCGACGAACAGATAACCGCGATCGTCGAAGGCGATGCCGTCCGGCAGGCCCGGAAGATCGACCGCGAAGGGCTCCGCCGTGCCGGCCGAGCCGTCGGCGAGGATCGGGATGCGGGTGATCCGCTGGGCGAAGGTCTCGCAGACATAGAGCCAGGCGCCATCGAGGGACAGCGCCATGCCATTGGCGAAGCGGAGCGGCCGGTCGTACCAGAGGGCGCCTTCCCCGGTGCCGAGGTCGTAGGCCCAGACGCCCGGGCCCGCCGCCGCGAAATCGTGGCTGTCGGAGACCAGGAGGCGGCCGCGGGCGGCATCGACCACCGGATAGTTCGGCACCTTGATGCCCGGCGCGGCGAAGCGCTCCACCCATTTGCGCCTGAGGTTGAGCCGGTAGACCGTGGCATCCCTGAGGTCGCAGAAGAAGAGCGTCTCCTCGCCGTCGAAGGCGAGGCCGAGCGTGAAGCCCCCGCCCTCACCCATCACTTCCATGCCAGAGCCGTCGGGCGCGATGCGGAGCAACTCGCCGTTCTCCGAGCCGCACCAGACATGGCCGCCGGGACCGACGGCGACGCCCTCCGGGTGCTGGAGGCGCGGCTCGGTGAACAGGCCATCGAAGAACACGCTGGCCCGCGATTCCGGCAGGACGGTCCTTTCAGCCGTGGCGAAGCGATACGCCATAATGTCACCTCAAGCCGATGAAGCCGGGATCGTAGGGGATCGCGACGGCGGTGCCACGGTCGCCCGCAATCTGGAGGACACCGTCACCGATCGTGATGCCCGTGACCTCGCTCCAGCCGTCCGGCCGGGCGATGCCGCCGACGACGTGGCTGAGCGACACCGAGCCGCCGAGATCGACGTGGGTCGGCACGCCGGACTCCGACAGCTCGTTCGGTTCGATCGACGCCTTGTGCCCATAGGCCGACCAGGCCCGCCCCTCCTCGATGCCGAGCACGCCCTTGTGGCGGCTGCTCCACGGCGCGTAGTAGCGGCCGCCATTCGAGAACCACAGGAACGTGACGGGATAGTCCGCCGGGTTCTTGAGGCTGAGCATGATGTCGCTCTCGGGCGTCCGCACGGCCGCCGCCCAGCCGAGCGGCGACCCCTTCTCCTCGACCAGCATGAGGAAGTCCTCGTGACCGTCGGCGAGCGGATAGTTGCGGAGGTCGACGACGCTGCCGTCCTTGAGCGGGAGCTGCGAGAAGTCGGTGAAGCGCGCCGGCACCTTGAACAGCGAACGGCCGCGCTTCGGGTCGGTCTCCTGGGCGAGCGAGGGGATGTCGGCATAGGCCTTCGGCGAGAACGACAGCCGCCCCGTGCCGCTGAAGCGGGTCATGCCGTGGCTCGCCGCCGACACCCGGCCGTAGCCGCCGTCGAAGGTGTGGCGCTGGTAGGCGAAGGGGTGGCCGCCGCGGAGCGTGATCTCCTTGGTGACGCGGGCGCCCATGACCGGCTTGGTCAGCACGTAGCGCGCCGTCGTGCGGTCGCCCCGCTCATCGACGTCGAGCACCTCCCATGGGGCGTTGGCGGGCCATCCGTGGCCGATCGTGTTCTCGACGTCGCTGGTGGCGAACGGCGCACAGAAGAAATCGCCCGAGAGATACTTGAGGTTCGGCGGGATCTCCGGGTCCTCGATCACCGCCTTGTCCTCGACCCATGGCGCGGTGTGCAGCGGTGTCAGCGTCCGGCCGCCGGACTCGACCTCGAAGGCGCGGATGTGACCGACCTCGAGGTCGAGCACGAGACGCACGCCCGGCGCGCTGATGGTGTGGAACTTCCCGGTCATTTCACTCCCCTCGTCGTCACGCCGCGTTCGTTGCCGGCGGCTCCGCTGCAAGCCATGCCGCGTGCGGGGCGCCGACGCAACAGGGGCGCGCGACGAACGCCCTCTCCGGGCGGCGCGCGCGGCAGGCGCGCCACGCCACGCTATTCGCCGCGCAGTGCCATGTCGTCGCGGTGGATCATCTCGGCACGGCCGGCATAGCCGAGGATCTCGGCGATCTCGGCGCTCTTCCGCCCGGCGATGCGTTCGGCATCGGCAGCATCATAGGCGACGAGACCGCGGCCGATCTCCTCCCCGGCCGGGCCGAGGATCGCCACCGTGTCGCCCCGCTGGAAGCGACCCTTCACGCCCCGGACGCCGGCCGGCAGGAGGCTCTTCCCGCCGCGGAGGGCCCGCACCGCGCCATCGTCCACCGTGAGGCTTCCGCGCGTCTCGACGCTTCCGGATATCCACACCTTCCAGCCCGTCACCGGCGTCTTCTCGGGCATGAACCAGGTACAGCGGCCGCCGTCCCATACCCGGCGGAGCGGATTCCGCTCGTGACCGTGGGCGATCAGCATCGTCGCCCCCGCCGCGGTCGCGATCTTGCCCGCCTCGATCTTGGTCTTCATGCCGCCCCGCGACAATTCCGACCCAGCGCTGCCGGCCATCGCCTCGATCTCCGGCGTGATCCGCTCGACGACCGGAAGGAAGCGCGCATCCGGGTTGGTCGCCGGCGGCGCCGTATAGAGGCCGTCGACGTCCGAGAGGAGGATCAGCAGGTCCGCTCCCATCATGGTCGCGACGCGCGCCGCGAGACGATCATTGTCGCCATAGCGAATCTCGCTGGTCGCCACCGTGTCGTTCTCGTTGATGATCGGGATGGCCCCGAGCTTGAGGAGGGTGCCGATGGTCGAGCGCGCATTGAGGTAGCGCCGGCGCTCCTCGGTGTCGCCGAGAGTGAGGAGGATCTGTCCGGCGGTGAAGCCGTGACGCTGCAGCGTCTCCGCCCAGGCGCGGGCGAGCGCGATCTGCCCGATCGCCGCCGCCGCCTGGCTCTCCTCGAGCTTCAGCGGCCCGCGCGGCAGGTCGAGCACGCGCCGTCCGAGGGCGATCGCGCCGGAGGACACGACGAGGAGGTCGCGCCGGCCGGCGGCAAGGGCCGCCAGATCGGCACCGAGCGCATCGAGCCAGCCCGTCTTGAGGCCCTGCTGGTCGACGAGCAGCGCGGAGCCGATCTTGACGACGATGCGGCGGTAGGAATCGAGTTTCGGGGTCACGGGAACGCGGGCCTGATGTCGGTTCGGCCGAAGTCGGCGCCCTTGTAGAGGAGCGGCACGTCCCTGGCTTTCGCCACGGCATAAGCCAGACAGTCGCCGAAGTTCAACTGGGCACGGTGGCCGCGCCCCTTGCCGTAGCGGTCGAAGGCGTCGGTTGCCACGGCGTACATTTCGGGAGTGAATGCGATCAGGTGAACGACCGGCGGGGAGACGAAACGCCTCAGGAAGTCATGGAACGCATGCGTTCTTCTCGACAGAACGAGATGAGTCTCGACCAGGGTCGGTGCTCCGATGATCGCCTGTCGCAAGGCAATGACGTCAAGATAGTGATCGGCTTCTGGTTCGCGCAGTGCGATGGCGACAATGGCGGACGAATCGAGGGCGATCACCTCGGGAGGCCGTACTCGTCGTACAGGTCGCTGTGGTCAGAAGTCATGCCCGGTGGCTTGTGCCGCGATGCTTCGATGGCAAGCGCGCGCACCTCGTCCAGCCACGCACGCTGCTCCCGAGTCTGCACATCGCCCACCGCCGCCTCCGGCTTGTAGGCGCGGAGCAGCGTCAGCATGGCCTCCGTGACCGGCTTGCCCATGTCCGCCGCTACTTCGTGGGCGAGGCGGTAGACTTCATCGTTCCGGATGTTGAGTTGGCGGCTCATGGCCATCACCCTTCTGTGCAACCAGTCATATATTCAGCCGCACGCGACCGCGCAAATCACGGCCGCCAGCCCTCGTCCTCCGCCACCGGCACCGCGTTGGGGTCGGGTGTGCTCTTGGCACCGATCTCGCGGGCGAGCATCTGGAGCGCCTGGTCGACGCCCTCGCCGGAGACGGCGGAGAGGACCAGCGGCTCGCGGCCCGACGCCTTCCTGAGCGCCCTGACCTTCTTCTTCCGTTCCTCCGGCGTCAGCGCGTCGGCCTTCGACAGCGCGACCACCTCGGGCTTCTCGGCGAGGCCGTGGCCATAGGCTTCGAGTTCGCCGCGGACAATGGCATAGGCCTCCGCGACATCCTCCCCCGTGCCGTCGACGAGGTGGAGGAGTATGCGGCAGCGCTCGACATGGCCGAGGAAGCGGTCGCCGAGCCCGGCCCCCTCATGCGCGCCCTCGATCAGGCCGGGGATATCGGCGATGATGAACTCGCGGCCGTGGCTGCGCGCCACGCCGAGCCCGGGATGGAGCGTGGTGAAGGGATAGTCCGCGATCTTCGGCCGCGCTGCGGAGACCGCGGCGAGGAAGGTCGACTTGCCGGCATTGGGCAGGCCGACCAGTCCGGCATCGGCGATCAGCTTGAGCCGCAGCCAGATCTCGCGTTCTTCTCCGGGCAGACCTGGATTGAAGCGCCGCGGCGCGCGGTTCGTCGCGGACTTGAAATGCGCGTTGCCGAACCCGCCATTGCCGCCCTTGGCGAGGAGGACGCGCTGGCCGAGCGTGTCGAGGTCGGCGATCAGGGTCTCGTTGTCCTCGGCGAAAATCTGCGTGCCGACCGGCACCTTCAAGGTGACGTCCGCGCCGCCGGCGCCGGTGCGCTCCCGCCCCATGCCCTGCTGGCCGTTCCTGGCCTTGAAATGCTGCTGGTAGCGGTAGTCGATCAACGTGTTGAGGCCGTCGACGCACTCGGCCCACACGTCGCCGCCCCGTCCGCCATTGCCGCCGTCGGGACCGCCGAACTCGATGAACTTCTCACGGCGGAACGAGAGGCCGCCGTTCCCCCCATCGCCGGAGCGGATATAGACCTTGGCCTGATCGAGGAACTTCATGGGAGACGGGTCCGAGTTGGCGGAATTCCCGATCTTCTAGTCCGGAATGGCGCGCAGCGCCAATCTCTCCACCCGGCCTCGCCCCACCGGGGGTCGCCGCCTCCGCGGCGCCCCGTGCATGCTACTGCTCCGCGGGCGTGACCGTCGTGGCGATGACGCTGCCGTTGGCGCCTTCCTCGTAGCTTACCGTGACCCGCTGGCCGATCTGAAGGGAAGACGCGTCGATTTCGCTCGGCAACATGAACGTCTGGCCGTTGTCCAGTGTCACGGTCCGGGCCGACGTATCAAGGCTTGCGATCGCGCCGGTCGCCTCCTCGGCAATGGCGGCGAAAGAGGAGGCCAGCAACAATGCCGCCGCACCCGCCGTGACCATCAGCTTACGCATGTCGAACCTCTCGTGGTTGCGCCCCGGGCCGCCTGCACAACGGCGTGGAGCGCGGGCCGGTTCCCCTCCCCGGAGTTCGACGGGCCGATCAGCGGCCGTGGTTCTTCATCTCGACGCGGATACCATGGAGGGTCTTGCCGGAGGCGTTGTGGACCCGGCCTGCCGGCTGCGGCGCCATGTTCACGACCAGGCAACCCTTGCCGTCCCAGGCGCCGACCGCCTGCATCACGTCGCGGTTCGGAGGCAGCACCGTGCCGTCGGGCGCGATGTCGTGAACCGGGCCTTGCACCTGGTCGAAGACGAAGACCGACGGCCAGCGATGATGATGGACGGGCTCCTCGTCGTCGGAAGCGAGCGTCACCTCGAGCACCCGGAGGTTCTCGTTCTCGAACAGGACCTTGTGGTGCTTCGGCGCTGCGGCGACGGCGTCGAGTGCAGGATCCCAGGTCGATGGATCCGAGTTGGCATGATCGTTCATGGTCTCTCCTCGCACAGTTTGGACGGACCTTGGCTCAGCGGCGCGCGCGCCCTCTTTCTGTCCGGCAGATCCGCAGTGCCTTGGGATTCTATGGAAAGGATCGATCCAGATGTTACACATTTGACATTTGGATCGATCCTTTATAGTCGACAATGACTCGCTTGCCGTTTGCCGTCAAGCCAAATTTGGATCGGTCCAACAGTCTTGGATCGGTCCGCCGGACGAAGCCAGCCTCGTTCGATCGTGGATCGGGAAGGGACGGAACTTGACCAGGTTGATCGACGTGGCCAGGGCAGCAGGGGTATCCCGCAGCACGGCCTCCAACGTGTTCAACAACCCCGACATGGTGCGCCCCAAGCTCCGCGAGCGCGTCGAGGCCGCCGCACGCGAACTCGGCTATGCCGGCCCGGACCCGACGGCGAGATTGCTTCGGGCCGGGAAAGTCAATGCCATCGCGATCGTGCCGCCGGCCGACATGGGCGTCTACGACTTGCTGCGCAACCCGGTCTTCAATCTCTTCGTGCTCGGCGTCGCCGATGCCTGCGACGAGGTGGGTGCCAATCTCATGATCGTGCCCGACAAGCCTGGGGGCACGGGGATCAACAACGGGATGAAGAATGCCGTCGTCGATGGCTTCATCTTCGGGCGGGTGGAGCACCTGCGCGAGATCGAGCCTGCACGGCTGCGGCGGCTCCCCTTTGTGGTGGTCGACTTCGACGCCGGGCCGCAGATCAGTTCCGTCCGGGTCGATGCCTATGCGGGGGCCTACGCCGCGGCTAGGCACCTCATCGACCTCGGCCATCGCCGCTTCGGCGTCTTGTCCTTCCTGCGGACCTTCGGACCGGCGCGCCTCCACCCGGTCGGCAGCCCGCGCGGCCCGGAAGCATCGGGCCTGCCGATCGACCAGGAGAAGTATCGCGCCTATACTGACGCTTTCGCCGAGGTCGGGCTCGACATCAGGGACGTTCCGATGGTCCAGGCGGAGCCCTGGGACCGCGCCGCCGCCGGAATGATGCTGGACGCTGCCCCGGATGCGACGGCGATCCTGACGATGGGCGTCATGCAGGGCATCCTGGTCGTCGAGGAGGCCCGGCGGCGGGGGATGGCCGTGCCGCGCGACCTATCGGTCGTCGGCTACAATGACATCGCGGAGGCGCAACGGTCCGACCCGCCGCTCACCACCGTTGACGCCATGGGCGTCGAAAAAGGGCGCGCTGCGGCCCGGCTGGTGTTTGCCGGAGGGCCGCCCCGCCACGAGATCATCGAACCGCGGCTGATGGTGCGGGGCTCGACGGCGCCGCCGCGCGTCACCCGAGGCTGAGCGCGCGTCCCCGGCGGAGCGGGCTCACGTCACGCCGAGCGTTTCGTCGAGCCAGTCGAAGATGCGCAGGTCCCGCAGTCCGCCGGCCTTGGGCTCAGCATCTTGCCGATGTTTGTTGCCCTGCTGGTAAGCGCGGCCGAGGCCGAGGAGGAAGGCGAACCCCATCGAGGAACTTCTGAAGAAGTAGGTCTCCTGGCCTGCGCCCCGCGGCGCCGTCGGATCGCTGCCGCCCGCCCCATCCTCCGCGCGGCCGGCCGTCGGACCACCGGCGGCCAGACCCGGTGCGGACTGCTTTCCCGCGATGTTCACGACTTCCCTCGTCGCGAGAAGAACCTCTGTTTGAGCGCTCCGCGTCCTCCGGCGCGCCGTTCTACACTACTCGACTTACGCCGATCGCGATCTTCTCGTCGCCGAGCTTGCCTTCGGACACGAAGCCGGCCGGCACCGCCTCGGTGCGGGCGAGGTCGACCGCAAGCGTCTCGCCCTTCACCGTCTCGATATGGGCGGCGATGGCGTCGCTCGCCACCGGACCCGCCTGCACCGCGAGGGCGATGCGGTCGGACACGTCGAGGCCGGCTTCCTTCCGCGCCACCTGGACGAGGCGGATGAAGTCGCGGGCGAGCCCCTCGCGCTCGAGGTCGGCATCGACGGCGGTATCGAGCACGACGACGCCGGCCGAGCCGTCGAAGCTCACCGCGTCGAGCCCCTCCGCCGCCTTGAAGCGCAGGTCGTACTCGTCGGCGCGGATGACGTGGCCGGCGACCTCGACGGCATCGCCCCCGACACGGGCCCATTGTCCGGACTTGGCCCCGGCGAGCACGTCCTTCATCGCCCCCGGCAGCCGCTTGCCGAGAACGCGCGGATTGACCGACAGCACTTCCGAGCCGTAGGAGGCCGGATCGTCGGCGAAGACGACCTCCTTGACGTTGGCCTCCTCCGCGATGACGGCGCGGAGCGAGGCGAGCATAGCGTGCTTCGGGTGGGCGACGGTCAGCGTGCGCAGCGGCAGACGGTTGCGGAGGTTCTTCGCCGTGCGGATCGAGGCCGCGGCGGAGCAGACATCGCGCGCGAGGTCCATGCGCTCGACCAGGGCCGCGTCCACGGCGAATGCCGCCGCATCCGGCCAGTCCTCGAGGTGAACGCTCGCACCGTCGCAGAGCGCCATGTGGATGTGCTCGGTGACGTAGGGCAGGAACGGCGCCATCACCCGCATGGTGGTGACCAGCGCGGTGTAGAGGGTGTCGTAGGCGGCGCGCTTGTCCGCATCCTGCTCGCTCTTCCAGAAGCGGTCGCGCGAGCGCCGGATGTACCAGTTGTTGAGCGCCTCGATGAACGGCGGCAGCGCCGCGCAGGCCGCGGCCAGGTCGAGCCGGTCCATCGCCGCCTCGACGGCGCGGACCAGCTCCGCGGTCTTGCCGAGGATGTAGCGGTCGAGCTCGGCCGCCGCCGTCGTGACCAGCCGCCCCTTGATGCCGTCGATATTGGCGTAGAGCGTGAAGAACGAATAGGCGTTCCACAGCGGCAGGAGCACCGAGCGCACCGCCTCGCCGATCGCCCGGCCGTCCTTCGGCATGGCGAGGTCGCCGCCGACCAGCAGCGGCGAGGAGATCATGTACCAGCGGAGCGCGTCGGCGCCGTAGGTGTTGAAGACGTCGACCGGGTCCGGATAGTTCTTGAGCCGCTTGGAGAGCTTCTGCTTGTTCTCGTCGAGCACCACGCCGTGGCAGATGCAGCTCCGGAAGGGCGCGCGGTCGAACAGCGCCGTCGACATCACCATCAGCGTGTAGAACCAGCCGCGGGTCTGGCCGACATATTCGACGATGAAGTCGCCGGGGAAGTGGCTGTCGAACCACTCCTTGTTCTCGAACGGGTAGTGGACCTGGCAGAACGGCATCGAGCCCGACTCGAACCAGCAGTCGAGCACGTCCTCGACCCGGCGCATCATCGACTTGCCGGTCGGGTCGTCCGGGTTGGGGCGGACGAGGTCGTCGACATGGGGGCGATGCAGGTCGGCCGGGCGCACGCCGAAGTCGCGCTCGATCTCGTCCAGCGAGCCGTAGCAGTCGATCCGGGGGTACTCGGGATTGTCCGACTTCCACACCGGGATCGGCGCGCCCCAGAAGCGGTTCCGCCCGATGTTCCAGTCGCGCGCGTTGGCCAGCCAGTTGCCGAAGATGCCGTCCTTGACGTGCTCGGGCACCCACGTGATGCCCTGGTTGAGCTCGACCATGCGGTCCTTGAAGGCGGTGACCTTCACGTACCAGGAGGGGATCGCCTTGTAGATCAGCGGCTGGTCGGTGCGCCAGCAATGCGGATAGTTGTGCTCGTAGGTCTCGTGGCGCACCACCGCGCCCGCTGCCTTGAGGTCGCGGATGATCGCCTTGTTCGCCTCGAAGACGTTCTGGCCGGCATAGGGCGGCACCTCGGCGGTGAAGTTGCCCTCGAAGTCGACCGGGTCGACCACCGGCACCCCCGCGGCCTTCGCCACCGCCATGTCGTCCTCGCCGAAGGCCGGCGCGATGTGGACGACGCCGGTGCCCTCGCCGAGCTCGATGAACTCGCCGCCGAGCACGACGAAGGCGTTCTCGGTCGTGGCGAAGAACGGGAAGAGCGGCTCGTAGCGGCGGCCGATGAGCTCGGCGCCCTTGAGGCTGCCGACCTTCGCCCAGCCTTCGAGCTCCTTCGCGTAGTGGCCGCGCGAGGCGTCGGCAAGGATCCAGTGCTCGCCGCCCTTCTCCATGAGCGCGTAGTCGGCCTCCGGGTGGACGGCGAGCGCGAGGTTGGAGGGCAGCGTCCAGGGCGTGGTGGTCCAGGCAAGCAGCTTGGGCGAGATCGCCTCGCCGTGCTTCGGATGGAGCCTGAAGGTGACGGTGAGCGCCGGGTCCTGACGCGAGCGGTAGGAATTGTCGAGGCGCGTCTCGAAATGCGACAGCGGGGTCTGCGCGGCCCACGAATAGGGGACGACGCGATAGCCTTCGTAGATCAGCCCCTTGTCCCAGAGCTGTTTGAAGGCCCACATCGTGCTCTCCATGTAGGAGAGGTCCATGGTGCGGTAGTCGTTCTCGAAGTCGACCCAGCGCGCCGCGCGGTTGACATAGTATTCCCACTCGCTCCGGAACTGCATGACCGACGCGCGGCAGTGCTCGTTGAAGCGGGCGACGCCGTACTTGAGGATGTCGCGGCGGCCGGAGAGCTTGAGCTCGGTCTCCGAATGAAGCTCCGCCGGCAGGCCGTGGCAGTCCCAGCCGAAACGCCGGTCGACGACCTTGCCGCGCATCGTCTGGTAGCGCGGCACGAGGTCCTTCACGAAGCTCGTGACGATGTGCCCGTAATGCGGGAGGCCGTTGGCAAAGGGCGGACCGTCATAGAAGACGAATTCCGGCGCGCCCTCGGCGCGGCGCCGGTCGATGGAGCGCTGGAAGGTCCGGTCCTCCACCCAAGCGGCGCCGACGGCTTCCTCGATCTTCGGGAAGCTCGGGCTCGGCTCGGCCGGCGGATAGACGTTGGTCCGGGACGGTGCGGCGGTATCATTCATGGCGTGGCGGCTTCACATATGGGGCGCCGCGACGACGGCCGCGAGCCCTCCTGCGCGACAAGGGGGTTTTCGGCGGTCGGCATACCGGTTCCGGCCGCCTTCCGCCACTCCAAATGCGGCGCGGACAACTTCGCAGCCTTCGCGACGTCGACCGGGAGCAGTTGCGGATTCGCCGATGTGGCGGCGCCGACACGCTCTTCGAGAATCCGCTTAACCCTTCGTTAATTCCCTTCGCCTCCGGCTCCGACACATCCTAAGATTGCGCAAGGGCAAAGGGGTTTGCTTGGGGGCAATCATGAGACATGTGCTGCTGGCCGCCGCCGCGGTCGGGCTGGGTCTTGGCGCGACCGCCGGGTCGGCTGTTGCAGACCCGGTCGAGTACGTCCGGGTCTGCGATGTCTACGGCGCGCAATGGGCGTACATCCCCGGCACGGAAACGTGCCTCAACCTGAATACCGGGGAAACGCGTGTGCAGACGGAGTCGGGGACGCGCGAGGCCGAAAGTGAATTGTCCAATCGGGTCAGCGGCACGGAGGGCGGCCTCGAGGAAACCAACGCCGAGCTCGAGAAAACCAACGACAGGCTATCGAAGACCAACAAGCGCGTGGACGCCCTCGAGCAGTCCTACTCGGATCTCGAGCAGCGGTTCGAGAACGCATTCCAGGAATCGCTCGACGGCGTCGCCATCGCCATGGCGCTCTCGTCGCCGGACCTCGTCGCCGGCGAGCGCTTCGCCATGAAGTTCAACCTCGGCACCTACAACGGGTCGAACGCGTTCGGCTTCAGCGTCGCCGGCGTCCTCGCCCGCACCGACTATGGGCGCATCACCATGTCGGGCGGCGTCGCCACCACCGGGGCCAATACGGGCGGGAACGTCGGCATGCAGCTTTCCTGGTAGCGCAGCCGGACTGTCCTTCCCCGCTCATTCCATTCGGAGGCTCCGTCATGGAACCGAACTACGAAGTCGACTACGCGCTCATCTTCACGGCCGGCACCGCGGTTGACACCCGTAGCCTTGGTCAGCTTGCCCTGTTCGCCGGGTCTTCCGCCGTACACTATTCGGACCAGCAGCCGGACGGGTTCCTCTTGACCCGCGACGGTACGACCATCGAGGTCGACGGCGAAGGCTTCGTCTACGACGGAGGGGTGCCGGTTTCCGGAGACGTCATTGGCATGATTGTCATGACCGGAAACGCGCTGGCCTTTGAATTCGGGAGGTATCTCAGCGAGGATTCCCTGCCGCTGCCCATCACTGCCTTCTTCTCGAGCGATCCCCTCGCCATCGCCAAGATCCTGTTCGCCGGCAATGACATCATCAACGGCTCGGCGATCGACGATACGCTCTACGGCTTCACCGGTGACGACCTGATCTCCGGCCGCAGCGGCGACGACCTGGTCTATGGCGAGAACGGCGACGACCAGCTTTCCGGAGCCAACGGCGACGACAAGCTCTATGGCGGCAATGGCGACGACTGGCTGACCGGCGGCCGGGGCAACGACAAGCTCTTCGGCGGCAACGGCTTCGACATCGCGAGCTTCGCGGACAAGCTTTCCCCCGTCGTCGTCAACCTGAGCAAGGGCAAGACCGTCAAGGCCAAGATTGGCTTCAACGAAGTCGACAAGCTCAAGGGCATCGACGGCGTGCTGGGCGGCGTCGGCGACGACAAGATCACCGGCAACGGCCGCGACAACATGCTCGGCGGGAACGCCGGCAACGACGTCCTGAAGGGCAAGGGCGGCAACGACGTGCTGGTCGGCGGCTGGGGCAGCGACACGCTCGTCGGTGGGAAGGGTGAGGACACATTCCTGTTCGACAAGCAGCCGGCAGGCGGCAGCTTTACTGACATCGACAAGATCAAGGACTTCACCCACGGCGTGGACACCCTGCAGTTCGCGGATTGGTACGCCGAGGTGCTCTCTTCTATTCTGTCCTATTCAGGCGTGCTGTCGGCCAAGAACTTCCACGCCGCGCCGGGGGCTTTCGCGGGCGTCGGTGAAACCTACTTCGTCTACGACACGACACGGGGCATCCTCTACTTTGACGCAAGCGGCGACGGGACGGGAAGGGTCCATCAGGTTGCCGTGCTGAAGGGCGCCCCGACGCTCGCCGCCTCGGACTTCTTCATCGAGGCGCCGGACCTGATCGTCTGACGCTACGCAACCGGCCGGCCACGCAGTGAGCGGGGAGCGCGGAGCGGGACAGGGGATGCCTACGGACGGACCGGCGCCGGTCCGTCGATGCCAGCCTTCAGCGCCGTGATCCGACGATAGGAATCCTCGATCGACCGGCGAAGCTCCGGATCCTGCTCCGCGCGGCGCGTCAGGATGGCGATGATCTCCTCGGGCAAGTCCGGTCGCTGGTGCGCGTAGTTGGAGTAGATGAGGATGTTGGTTCCGGCGCGGATCGCGTGAACCGCTGCCTCCTCCAGGCTATAGTCCGCCTCGATCGCCCGCATCTCCATGTCGTCGGAGATGATCACGCCCGCGAAGCCCAGATCGTCGCGGAGCAAGTCCAGCGCCGGCCTGGACAGGCTCGTCGGCAGCCTGCCGCCCGGCTCCGAGAGCGGCTCGAGATAGAGGTGGCCGGGCATCACCATGTCGGCGAGACCGGCCGCGATCAGGAGCCGGTATGGCGTCAGTTCGGCCGCGGACCACGTCCGGGTTATGTCGACGAACCCCTTGTGACTGTCCTCGCGGCTCGAACCGTGCCCGGGATAATGCTTCAACGCCGTGAGCAGCCCCTCGCCGCGATGCCCCCTCACGAAGGCGGCGGCATAGGCTGCGACGACATCGGGGTCATTGGAAAAACTGCGGCCCAGCGCGCCGATGATCGGGTTCTCCGGGTTGACGTCGACATCGACCACAGGCCCGAGATTGAGGTTGAAGCCCCAGTCCCGGAGATCGCGGGCGAGCCCGGCATAGGTCGCGGTCGCCTCGGCCACCGTCTGGCTCCGCGCGACGTCTCGCGCCGAAGGCCGCTCGCGGAACCCGGCCTCTTCGGTCAGCCGCTGGACGATCCCGCCTTCCTGGTCGATCGCCAGCAGCACCGGCCTTGCGCCGCCGGCGTCCTGGAACGCCGCGTTGAGCGCCTCAACGGACGGGCGATCCGCCACGTTGCGCTTGAGGAACAGGACCCCGCCGACATGGCCGGCGCCGATCTGCTCGATAAGTTGTCGGGGCCAGGGATCGTCGGGCCCGGTTCCGACGAATCCGACCATGATCATCTGGCCGATCATCGTCTCGAGCGCGAAGTCCGGAAGGTCTGCGGCGCGCGATGGTCCGGTCGACACGGGGACAGCGCCGGCGGCGAGCACGGCCCATGCTGCGAGCATGGCCAGCCGGGCCCGCAGCATGGCGAGGAACCGGATCGCACCGCGGGCCGGGCCACCGGGACGGCGAGCACCGGCGGTCGGACCGGCCACCCAGGGGTCACTGATGTCCGGGCGGATGTCCTGCCTCCTCAGTCCTCGACGACGCCGACGAAGGGCAGTTCGCGGAAGGCATGGGCGACGTCCATGCCGTAGCCGACGACGAAGAGATCCGGGCAGGTGAAGCCGACATGGTCGGCAGCGAGCGGCTGGGCGAGCTTACCGGGCTTGTCGAGGAGAACGGCGATGCCGACCCGGCTTGCCCCGCGCGACACCATGAGATCGCGGGCGAAGCACAGCGTCCGGCCCGATTCGAGGATGTCGTCGATGAGGATGACGTCGCGCCCGGCGACATCGGTCTCGATGTCGCGCAGCACCGTCACTTCGCCGGACGAGGTGGTGCCGCTGCGATAGCTCGACAGCGAGATGAACTCGACCTCCGGCGACATGCCCGCGTCGTGCAGGGCCCGGATCAGGTCGGCGGCGAAGACGAAGCTGCCCTTCAGGACCGAGACGACCAGCGGGTTGTCGTAGCCGGCGGCGGCGATCTCCTTCGCGATCTCGGCATTCCGTGCCGCGATCGTCGGCGCATCGAGCAGCACCCGGATGCTGCGCCCCCGCACGACGGGCATCAGCGGCCGGCCTCGAGCTGCACCGCCTCGGGCCGGGCGGACACGCCCGGCGACAGCGTCAGCGTGGCGGCGAGCGCCAGGGCCATCGC
>JAEZEN010000078.1 GCA_023433185.1 Pseudomonadota bacterium
TTGTCCCACTCGATGTGGGTACGGTCCTCCATCGCCGCGTTCATCACCGGCACCATCTCGTCGAGCCGGTCGCGGGTCATGACGAAGCCGCCGACATGCTGGGAGAGGTGCCGGGGGAAGCCGATCAGCTCGCGCGACAGCTGCGCCACCTGGCGCATCGTCCGCTCCTCGGGATCGAGGCCGACGCGGGCGATGTCGGCCGCGCGCACCCCGGCCGAGGACCAGCCCCAGATGGTGCCGGAAAGGGCGCCGATGGTGTCGTCGGAAAGGCCGAAGACCTTGCCGACCTCGCGCACCGCCGAGCGGGTCCGGTAGGAGATGACGGTGGCGGCGATGCCGGCCCGCTCGCGGCCGTACTTGCCGTAGATGTACTGCATCACCTCCTCGCGCCGCTCGTGCTCGAAATCGACGTCGATGTCGGGCGGCTCGTCGCGCTCGGGCGAGATGAAGCGCTCGAAGAGAAGGTCGCTGGTCTCCGGGTTCACCTCGGTGATGCCGAGGCAGTAGCAGACCGCCGAATTGGCCGCCGAGCCACGCCCCTGGCAGAGGATGCCGCGGCCGCGGGCAAAGCGGACGATATCGTGGACGGTGAGGAAATAGGGCGCGTATTGGCGGCTCTCGATGAGCGCCAGTTCATGGGCGATCGCCTTCCGTACCTTCTCCGGGATGCCGTCCGGATAGCGCTGCCGGGCGCCTTCCTCGGTATGACGGATCAGCGCCTCCTGCGGGCTCGCCGCATCCCCGGTCGGCTCGTCGGGGTAGTTGTAGCGGAGTTGATCGAGCGAGAAGCCGAGCCGCTCGAGCACCGCCACCGACTCGGCCACGGCCTCGGGATGCTCGCGGAAGAGCCGCGCCATCTCGGCCGCGTCCTTGAGGTGGCGCTCGGCATTGGCCTCGAGCCGCCGTCCGGCGACGGCGAGGGTGGAGTGCTCGCGGATGCAGGTCAGCACGTCCTGAAGCGGGCGGCGCTCCGGCACGTGGTAGAGCACGTCGTTGGTGGCCAGGAGCGGAACCCCGGCATGCCGGGCGAGGCGCTCGAGAAGCGCGAGGCGCCGACGGTCGCCCGCCCCGTAGAGCCGGCTCGCCATCAGCCGGACGTTTCCAGGAAAGGCGTCGTGGAGGGCGGCAAGGGTGGTGGGAAGAGGATCGCCTGGCATCCCGTCGATGACGGTGAGTCGATTATCCACCTGGTCAAGGCGATCCCCCCTCACCCTGTCCCTCTCCTCTCCGGGGAGAGGGGACGCAGCTTGATCGACGGCGTCTACGCGACGAAGTGGAACATGCGTCGACCGTGACGCCGAGCCACCTCGCCCCGGCACGGGGAGGCCGCGCGCCAAGCGCGCAGGTAAGGGATAGGCGTTGCCGACTTGAATCCGGCGCCCCGGCATGACGCCGAGCATCAGGCCCTTCCCCCAGGCCAGCAGGTCGGACAGGTCGAGATGGCATTCGCCCTTCGGTGCCCGGCGGTTGCCGAGCGTGAGCAGCCGGCAGAGATTGCCCCAGCCGGCCCGGTGCATCGGCCAGGCAAGAACGTCCGGGGTGCCGTCCCGGAAGACGAGCCGGGCGCCGGGCGCGAAGCGAGCACCCTTCTCCTTCGCCATGACGTGGCCGCGCACCACGCCGGCGACCGTGTTGCGGTCGGCCACCGCGAGCCCGGCGAGGCCCAGGTCGAGGCCCTGCGCCACCATCTCCTCCGGATGCGAGCCGCCGCGGAGGAAGGAGAAATTCGTCGTCACGGCGAGTTCGGCGAAGGAGGTCATGAGATTGACACCCTCGCCGCTAATGCGTATTTATATACACATGTCGTCTCAAAGTGATGACTCGTTCGGCAATCTCGCCGACCGAAACGGAGAGAGAGCACAATGGCCTGGATGATCGGACTTCCATGGAGACGACGATGGAAAGAAACAGCCGAAAGCTGCTTCAGATGCTCAAGCGGGACGGACGGGAACTGGACCGGATCAAAGGTGATCATCACACCTTCAAGCATCCCGACCGAGCCGAGCTGATCACCCTCACCCATCCCCGGAAGGACCTTCCGACAGGGCAGGTGAGAAGCATCTATCGGATCGCCGGATGGAAGATTTGATGACGGCGTGCGTGTCACTCTCACAGGATTGAAATGGCAACGACATACTATCTCGGCGTCGTCGAGAAAGACCCGGACAGCGCGTGGGGCATGTGGTTCCCTGACATGCCGGGCTGTTTCCCCGCCACGGATGAATTCGACGATCTTCCACGCATCGCGGCGGAGACTCTCCGGCTGCATGTCGAGGCGCTGGAAAGCAATGGACGTGATGTGCCTTCGCCCCGTTCCTATGCCGAGGTGATGGCGGACAGGGAAGTGCGCCGCTCTCTGAAGACGGGCGCCACGACGATACTGGTCCCGCTTCTCGCCGATCCCGGCCGAACTGTTCGAGTCAATGTCACGGTCGATCGCGGCCTGCTCGAACAGATCGACGAAGCTGCCGAAGTTCGCGGCCTCACGCGCTCGGCATTTCTTGCCCAGGCGGCGCGGGAAAAGATCGCGGGATAGCGTCGTCCGCCGCGCCATCACCCGAACACCCCGTGCATGTACCAGCGCGGGGTAGTGGTCTCGCGGCCATAGAGGCCTTCGCGGAAAAGCCAGAAGCGGTGACCGGCAAGATCCTCGACGCGGAAATAGTCGCGGGTCGGCGCCGCGCCGTCACACCACCATTCCGCGGCGATGCGCTCCGGCCCCTCGGCGCGGACGACGCGGTAATGGGCGCGCCGCCAGCGGAAATGGAGCGGCGGCCCGTCGGGCACGGCGGCGGTCGCCTCCACCGGCTCGGGGCGCGCAAAGAGGCGAAGCGGTCGGTCGATCGGGCCATCCGCCAGGGACGGCTCCGCCGGCCGCGGGAGACGGGAGCCGGCGGCGCCGGCGATGCGTAGCCCGGCCCGCTCCGGGACATGGCTGTCGCCATGGGCGAGGCGGCTCACCCGCTCCGGCCCGAGGCGGGCGCCGATGCGGTCGATCAGCCGGTCGAGATCGGCTTCCCCCACGGCATCGCCGGCGAGATCGACCTGGGCCGGCGCGGCCGGTGCTGAGACCGGCACCGACAGGCGGATCATGTCGAAGCCGAAGCCGGCGTCGATCTCCTCGGCAAGCCCGGCGAACTTCTCCCGGAAGAGATCGCGGACGAGGGCCGGCGCCCGCACCGGGCGGCTGGCGCCGACCGCGATGCGGCGCACCGCACCGTCGACCCGGAACAGTGCCAGCTCGTAGGCCCGCGCGCCCTCGCCCCGCGCCTCGAGGCTCTGCGCGAGCGCCGCCGCAAGCGAGAGGATGGCGGCGGAAATGTCGTCGATGAGCGACAGCGGCTCGGCGAAGCGGCGCTCGGCAAGGAGGGCCGCGACCGGCCGGCGCGGGCTGATCGCCTCCTCCTCCCGGCCAAGCGCCTGGTCGAGCCGGCGGAGCAGCGTCGGGCCGAAGCGGGCGGCGAACGGGCCTCGCGGCGCGTCCATGACCTGCCCGATGCGCCGCAGGCC